>JAKPTH010000163.1 GCA_029571125.1 bacterium | reverse complement strand
CAACTCGCTTTTTATAGTTCCGGTTTCCAGTCAGCTTTCGTCCATATCTCCGCAGTCGGTCTTCACGATGCTCATATTATTTATAATAGCGGTAATAATCTTATTTAATTACATATTGCCTCGCCGTAAACTGAGGGTGTATGAAACATGGAGCTGCGGCGCGGACATAAATTCAATAATGGAATATACGCCTGAATCTTACACTCAGCCTATCATGCTCGTATTTAAAAATATTTACATGCCGCAGACTGAAATAAAGACCATGCATAACGAAGACCGTCTGATAGTCAAAAAGGTCGATTACAGCCAGACGGCCACCATGTTTTTCGAAAAATGGCTTTACAGGCCTTTCATAAAATTGCTGATAAGGTCGGCGAAGCGTTTGAAAAGATTGCAGCTAGGCTACGTTCACGTTTATCTTCTTTATATATTTATAACTTTGCTTCTGGCGCTTTTAAGCGTCAGGATGTAAGGCGCGGGCTCGGGGAATTTGATTAAGAAATCCGGTTGATTAATTACATTTATAATTTTTACGGAGTTTATTAAGTGAGTCTAAATATGAACAATGAAATTTTAATAATATCCATAGTCCAGACATTGATTTTAATAGCGATTTCGCCATTGATAAGCGGCGTCATAAAAAAAGTGAAGGCCGTTTGCCAGTTCCGGCAGGGTCCGCCGATATTGCAGCCTTACTATGATCTTTTCAAATATTTAAAAAAGGATTCCGTAGTTTCGAGTACGGCGTCGTGGCTTTTTTTGGCGGCTCCTTATGTTATGGTGGCGGCTTTTTCGCTCGCGGCGTTTTTAATACCTTCGCTGTCGTATAAGTATAGTTTTTCTTCGATGGCCGATATTATACTGATCATATACCTTTTCGCGCTCGCCCGTTTTTTTCTTACGCTATCCGCCATGGATACGGCTTCCGCATTCGGAGGCATGGCTTCTTCGCGCGAAATGATGGTATGCTCCATTTCAGAGCCTTCTATTATTTTATGTTTTATGTCCATAGCTATAACGCAAAAATCCACTAATTTATCAAATATAATGTCTTCGGCGGCCAACGTTCAGAACGCCATGTTTACGGCTGAAAATCTATTCGTTCTTTTCGCGCTTTTTTTGATAGTGATAGCCGAAACCGGCCGCGTGCCGTTCGACAATCCGGCGACTCATCTCGAACTCACGATGATCCACGAAGGGATGATACTCGAATATTCAGGAAAGTACCTGGCCATGGTGCAGCTTGCTTCGTATATAAAGCAGGCGGCCCTTTTCACGCTAATAATAAATATATTTTTTCCGTATTACATGATGAGCGGTTTTACGGCGGGAGCGCTTGCGGTGAGCGCGTCGGCGTTTTTAATTAAAATAATAATTTTTTCGGTAACGGTCGGAGTGTTTGAATCGTCCATATCGAAGTCCAGGCTTTTTCAGGTCCCGGATTTGATCGGCATATCTTTCGTGCTGGCGTTGACGAGCATTATAACCAATATTGTAAAAAGCTGATATAGATATTCGGAGGCTGATTATGCACGGTGAATTATCCCAGGCGGTGCTTCAAAACGTAAATATACTCAACACATTTTTATTGCTCACTGCGATCATGTCGGTCGTTTTCCGCCGCATCAGATCGCAGATAACGGCGTATTTCTTTCAGTCGTTAGCGCTTGCGCTTATATGCGTTCAAATAGGAAAGGCTTTTAATAACGGGCATCTTTATTTTGCCGCGGGGCTTACCTTCGGCGTGAAATGCCTGTTGATACCGCTTTTTTTATTATATATTTCAAGAAAAACGATGGTAGTCAAAGACGGAGAAAAATTTTTCAAGATACCGACTGCGCTGATGCTTTCGGGTGTGCTGATAATATTTTCGTTTTATATACTTCATCCCATAAGCGTTCATGCCGGCCCGCTGACCAGGACCGCCCTTAATTGCTCGCTTTCTCTTATTTTAATAGGGCTTTTGCTTATGATCAACCGGACGTTCGCTCTTACGCAGATTATAGGAATATTAATAATAGAAAACGGCCTTTTTCTGGCCGGCATAGCCACCACTTACGGAATGCCGCTGATAGTGGAGCTGGGAGCTTTTTTCGATGTAATAGTGGGCGTGGTGCTTATGGGCGTTTTAAGCAGCAAGATAAGCCGCTCTTTTGATACGCTGGATACGGAAAAACTGAACTTGCTTAAATATTAATTTAATCAATAAATGACGGAAGTGAATTTCAATGTATGAAAATATACATCTCTATTTAATATTTCTGCCCGTGGCCTTTGCCCTTATAACAAAGGCGATCAGGCGGTGCCTCATAGTGGAATATTTTTCCATGGCGGCTTCTTTTATATTGCTGGTGATATCTTATATGTTTCTGACCGGCGTCGGAACGCTCGCGAGCAAGACGCTTAAATCGCCTATATTCGGCGAAGGTCTTTTTTACGCCGATCATCTTTCGGCGTTTATGGCTTTTTTAATATCGCTTATATTTTTTATAACTTCCATATATTCAGGTGATTATCTTGAAAGCGAGTTAAAACGGCGGGTTATATCGGAACGCAAGGTGTCGGATTATTATTTCAGGGGATTTTTATTCGTATCCGCCATGATGATGGTGGTTTTTATAAACAACATAGGCCTTATGTGGGCTAGCGTCGAGGCCACCACGCTGGTATCGGCGCTTCTGGTAGGATTTTATAATACTCGCGAATCGGCGGAAGCGGCATGGAAATATCTTATAATATGCACGGTAGCCATAGCGCTTTCGCTTTTCGGCATAGTGCTTTTAAATTACGCTATAATAAGTTCGAAAGTGCCCGGGTTGTCGCTTGATTACTCGCTGCTTTCAACGGCCGGAAAGTTCGCAGATTTATCCATAATGAAATTTTCTTTCGTGTTCGTTTTAATAGGCTACGGAACGAAAGCGGGCCTGGCTCCAATGCACACATGGCTTCCCGACGCGTATTCGCAGTCGCCCGCCCCGGTATCGGCGATGCTTTCAGGCGTGCTTTCGGCCTGCTCCACTTATTCGCTCATACGGTTCGAACATATAGCCAGGCTTTCGACCGGCCAGAATTTCGCTTCGGATTATTTTATCGTTTTCGGACTTTTATCGCTTTTCGTGGCATTTCCGTTTATAGTGCTGCAAAACGATATTAAAAGGCTGGTAGCGTATTCGTCGATCGAGCATACCGGAATAATTTATCTGGCGCTGGGTTTTGGGGGGCCTTTCGGCCTTATAGCAGTTTTTTACCATACTTTTTATCACGCAATATTAAAATCGCTTATGTTTTTAACGGCCGGCTCAATTATTTCAGTATATAAAACAAATGAAATAACTAAAATAAAAGGGCTTTTCGAGCATCATAAATTTCTGGCCGTGGCCGTTTTTATAGGCGGCCTGGGGCTTTGCGGAATGCCGCCGTTCGGGATTTTCTTTTCGGAACCGATGGTGCTGCTCGCGGCGCTTACGGCTAAAAAATATCTGGCGGCGGCCCTTTATCTTATATGCCTTTCGCTTATATTCATAGGCTTTTTGAATCATCTGAGCAAGATGACATTCGGCCATTACGCCAAATGCCATGCCGAAGAAGTGTTTGAATGCGAAAACTGCCGGCGCGCTACGGCGGGGTGCAGAGCGCTGGATATAAACGTGGGTTTTAAAATGAAGCTGGCGATAGCCATTTTATTCGTTATTTCCGCCGTAAGCGGCGTATATATGATTTCGGCCCTCAAAGAGGCGATGGCGCAGGCGGTAGCGTTGCTGATGACGCCGGTTTTATAGAAGGTGAGTAAATGAATAAAAACGAACTGTTGAATTTATATAAAAATCACATAATAGAAGTCAGGCACACCACTTACGGTGAAACTTACATAGAAGTAGACAAAAACGATCTCTATGAAATAGTTACCGAAGTAGTTTCGATGCTCAACGGCACTTTGATGACGATGGTATGCGTGGACGAATTGAAATATTCGCAAAAAGGCGTTATCGCCGATAAAAAAAATCGCTATAAAATTTATTATGCGTTCAGGATACCCGGCGGCGTTAAGCATGATGAAATTTCAAAAGAACTTCTGGTTATAGTAACCGGCGTAAGCGAAGACGAGCCTGAAATATATTCGATTACCGATATATGCCTCGCCGCTAACTGGTATGAACGCGAAATTTTCGATATGTTCGGCATATATCCGCAAAATCATCTCGATCTCACCGGCCTTGTCCACCATCATAATTTTCCTAAAAGCGTTTTTCCGATGAGAAAAGATTTTATAGCTTCCACGCAGATAGACGCGGTAAATAAAATAGAAACCGATCATAAAGTGCAGGGCGGCGGCACGTATTTATTGCCGGTAGGCCCTATCCATGCGGGAATAATCGAACCGGGCCATTTCCGGTTTTCGTGCTTCGGCGAGCATATAATCAACCTGGACGCCCAGCTTTTTTATACGCATAAGGGGCTCGAGAAAATATCCGAGGGAATGGGCGTTCTCAATGCTAATTTTATTTCCGAGCGCGTTTGCGGCGTGTGCTCGCTTTCGCATTCGGTCGCGTACTCGCAGGCTGTCGAGAAAATAAATATGGTCGAAGTTCCCGAGCGCGCCCGCGCCATAAGGGTAATTCTGCTGGAGCTCGAAAGGATATCGGGCCATCTGACCGATCTTATGGGTATCGCCGTTGACGTGGCTTATTATCATGCGTCGAATTATATTTCAAGGCTGCGCGAAGACGTAATGAGCGCGGCATATGAAGTTTTAAGATCCAGGTATTTCCGTTCCATTAATATGCCGGGCGGGCTGCGCCGCGACATCGGCGGCGATTCCATCAAAAAGTTATTGAATGCTGCGCTTAAGATAAAAAAAGAAATAGCTGTCGCCGAAGATATGCTTTATAACAGCACCACTTTTTTAGAACGAGTCGAAACCACCGGCAGGCTTTTTACGAAGACCGCCAGAGCGATCGGCGTTGTCGGCGTAGGCGCTCGCGGGTCTAATATACACTGCGACGCCAGAAAAGCTTTCAGTTATGAAACTTACGGCAAGCTCGACTTCAATGAAATACTGCACGATAAACTTGACGTTTATGCCAGGATGAGCGTCCGTTTTGGCGAGATAAAAGAATCGGCCGGAATAATAGAGCAATCGGCGGCCTCGCTCAAAGCGGGTCCCGTTTCGGTTAAAATAGACAGGGCGGCGCCTTTCAAGCCGGCGTTCGGCATAACCGAAGCGCCAAAGGGCGAGCATACGCATTTTATAATATTCGACGACGAATCTAAAATTTACAGGTATCATATTCGTTCGGCCTCATACGCTAACTGGCTCGCGCTCACTTTTGCCGTAAAAGGCGATATAGTGCCCGATTTTCCGGTTATCAATAAAAGCTTTAACTTATGCTATTGTTCTTGCGATAAATAGGAGTTGATTTGTTTTATGCTTTCGATGATCAAAAATATAATAATGAACGGCAGCGCCACCGAAAAGAAAGCCTGCGCTAAAAATTTCATGGAAACCGCATATGCCCCGCTTTTAAGGCTGGACGAAAAGAAATGCGCGGCCTGCCGCGATAAAAAATGCGTAAAGTTATGTCCTACCGGCGCCATTTATGTTTCAGGCGAAAAGGGCGCAGCGGTTAAAGCCGATCATCTGAAGTGCATAGAATGCCGTATGTGCGAAGATAATTGCCAGTCGGGCGCGGTGTCTTTCGCCGATTTCGGAATCGGCACGGCCGAATTTAAGGCTTTGTCGGATAAGCTGGAAAAAGAGATTAAAGGCGTTTTTTCACGTTCGCTGCATATAAGGCAGCTCGACGTTGGCTCGTGCAACGGCTGCGACCATGAAATGATATCGGTGTGCAATCCGGTTTTCGATATAAGCCGCTTCGGCATTGATTTCGTGGCTTCGCCCAGGCACGCCGACTGTCTTCTGGTTACAGGTCCCGTATCGTGGAACCTCAAGGAATCGCTTATAAGGACCATAGAAGCCACGCCCGATCCTAAAATAATAGTGGCGATGGGCGCATGCGCTTCTTCGGGCGCGCCGTTCGGCAAAAGCTACGCGAGCTTCGGCGGCGTTGATAAAGTGTCGCCGGTTGACGTTTTTATTCCAGGCTGTCCGCCCCATCCTTATGCTATAATAGAGGGGCTTTTAAGGGCGGTCAGAATGATAGGGAAAAAATGATTATTTCTTTTCTTCGATAGGTTTTATGCTTCCGATTATTTCTGTAAGTTCGTTAGCGTATTTTTTATCAGCTTCTTCCGATCCTACGTAATAGCATAGCATGTATTTACCGGCGGGGGTTAAAATAAGCATTACGGATACTTTAAAAAGGCCGTCTCTGGTTTTATAATCTTCTATTATAGTGTTCATGCCGTTTAATATGATTTCGCCGGTTTTTTCGGTTACAAGCGCGCCGAGCAGGCTCGTTATATTACTTTCCGTATTGCTTAAAGCTTCTTCTACATTTTCGTCTTTTAATACGTTAAAAAACAGGCTTATTCCTTCTTCGGGCGATTCTACCTGTAATACGTTGTTTTTAAGCTCGGATTTCCAGTCGTCCGGCAGGCTTATTTCGACCTTTCCTTCGGAGTTTGGAAAGGTTTTGGCGTCGCATATTCCAAAAGTAAGCGTAATAGCTATTAAAGACAAAGTTAAAAGATTAATAAAAATTTTCATTGATTTTCCTCCATGTGTTGTGTTATAATCTTCTCATAAAACAATTATAAGTTTTTTTAAAAAAAAGTCAAGACAAAACAATAAGTACATAAATAAAAAAGTTGTTTCAGTCTTGGCACGCAAGTTGCTCAAAGTAACTTGCAAGAAATGTCCAAAAACGGACATAAAAAAAACAAAATTTTTAAGGAGTGGTATTTCAATGAAAAAAGCAATGTTAGTTCTCTCAGTAATCATGGCAGTAGTATTCACAATGGGTTATGCATTCGCTCAGGAAGCTCCCGCGGCTCCCGCAGAAGCTCCTAAAGCCGAAGCTCCCGCAGCTCCCGCCGCTGAAGCTCCTAAAGCTGAAGCCCCTGCAGCTCCCGCAACAGAAGCTCCTGCAGTTACAGAAGAAGTATTAGTTGGCAAACTCGTTGACGTTGAAGGCAAAGTTACGATCGCAGTAGAAGGCAAAGAAGCCGTTGCTGTTAAAGTTGACGCTAAAGTTGAAGAAGTTAAAAAAGTTGAAAAATTTGCTGACAAAACATTCGAATTCAAAGGCACATTCGTTACTGAAAAAGTAAAAGAAGGCG
>JAKPTH010000112.1 GCA_029571125.1 bacterium | reverse complement strand
GCGCCGTCGGCGTCGCCCGGTTCGAAAGGCCTTTTTAGCGCTTCTATACGTCCTTCCCGCGCGAGCCGCTCGAGCGCGGGAGTAATAGTTTTAGAAACCACCGACACGAAGGCCCCGCAGCTTAAAAGCGACAGCGCCTTGCGCTCGCCGACGGCTCCGCCGCCGACTACGAGGCATCTTTTGCCCGAAACATCTATGTTAACAGGATAATAATTCTTGCTCATAAAATTTTTAACCGTATCATTTTTTAAACCGGCTGCAGCGCGGAACGGCATTTTTCGCAGTGTGAAAGGCCCGCCGGATTCATATGGGCGCAATTGCCGCAAATGTTGATTTTGCGTGCCGGCGCATTGCCCGCGCCAGAAGCCGCGGCGGCCTGGTCGTGCACCAGCCGGCCGGCTATAAATAACGATTTCATCGAGTTGTAATAATCCCGAAGAGTTTTATTGTCGGGGTGTTTTTCTATAAGAGCTTTGAATTCGTCCCCAAGCGCATTCTGACGCCCCAGCTTTTCCATGGCCTCGGTATAACGCTCCAGAAGCTTCACGCTGATCTCGCCCTGGGCGAAAAGCCCCTGAATGGTTTCGGCCGTCTTTTTGAAGTTTTTCGATTCGTAGTAAGCTTCCGCCAGGGCGAATTTTACATCGCGGCGGCCCGGCTCGTCGGAGGCTATATCCTCGTATAGCTTGAGGGCATAAGACGAACGGTCGTTCGCTATAACGCACGATTTGTAAACCATTTCGCGCACGGCTGAACTTTCGACGGAAGATTCGTAGATTTTTTTATATACCGCCACGGCGGTTTCGCTCATATCGTTATTGTCAAGAAAATGGGTCGAGAGCAAATGCATGAGCCTCTTATCGTAAAAGCCGGAGTTAAAAAGATAAATATAATATTTTACAGCCATATCGCTGCGGTCTTTTTTTTCAAGAAAAGATTTGCCTATATAACTTTGCGCGGCGGGATTCGCTCCGTCGATATCTAAAATCTCGAGGCTGTTTTTTATGCACTCGTCATATAAAGACAGCGTGTAGTAGCATTCGCTGAGGGACGTCCTGATCTTTATCTGTTCGGAAGGGGGAATGAAATTATTGAGCGCTTTATTGAATTTTTCTATGGCCAGATCATATTTTTCTTTCTGCATATATTTGAGGCCTTTTTTATAAGCCGACGAAAAGCTTTCGGCGAAAAGCGGAAGGAACAGCGACGGGCGGTCCGCGACTACCCATAACGCGGCCAGAATTGAGAAATAGTACAACTTATTGGAAAACAAGACCCCGAAAACGTAATATACGATGTCGCGCAAAAAAGCGGCGGCCGTGCCTGCGTCGCTAATCGAGCTCAAGCGGGCCATAAATGGAAAAGCCGGGGCGTCTTTTACCAGAAGCAGTAAAAGCAGTATTATGGCGATTATCCTGGCGGCCTTCGACATTTTTTCGGCGCGGAGCATGGCCGCTCTTACGTCGTCTTTTTTTTCGGCGGGCCTGGAATTAGCCGCGTCTAAAACGCTTTCGTCGTTAAAAATTTTAGGTTTTAATACAGGATTCATAAAAACAACCCGGATTTAGTAACATTAAAGGACATTTTAAAAATATAACGTAATAATCGGTCAGTTGGACATTCGCAAAGGTTTTTCTTCGTCCGCGGCCGGCGCGAGCTGAGTGCGCGCTTCGCCTACAAGATAAAGCGAGCCCGTCACGCAGCAAATGTCGTTTTCCTGAAACGACCCGCTAACGTAATCGATAGCCGATTTAAATTCGCCGAAGTATATTACGTTATCGTGATATTTTTTTGCGTGCTCGATCAGCGAAGACACTTCGACGTTTTTTTTGATATTGTTTATGCCGACTACGATCAGCTCGGAGCAGGCTTCGGATATTATCTTGAGCATTTCATCGTACTGCTTGTTCGATAGTATGCTTATTATCGCGCGGATTTTTTTACCGGCGAAGAGCAGCTTAAGGTTGCGCGCCAGCCCCTGCATGCCGTTCACGTTGTGAGCGCCGTCCAGCACGACCGGAATGCCGGAAAAATTTAAAATTTCGAAACGCCCCGGCCAGAAAGTTTTTTCAAGCCCGGCTCTTACGCCGTCCGGATCGGCCGCGATATGTCCCTGCCCGATCAGCGACTCGATTATAGCCAGAGCGCACCTGGCGTTTTGAAACTGATAATCGCCGATAAGAGGAATATGAAAAGACGAGCCTTTGAAACGGCCGGAATCGATAATAAAATCGGTGCCCGAAATCCCCGCCGAAATAACCCTGCCGCGAATCGCTTCGCTCACCCGGAGCACAGCCGAAGCATTTCTGGATTCCGCCTGGCTTTTTATGAAGCCGAAAAGCTCATCGTCGTCGACGTTAACGCTCAGAATGGAGCCGGGTTTCACGATGGCGGTTTTTTCGCGGGCGATCTGCTGGAGCGTCCCGCCGAGATATTCGATGTGATCGTAATCTATTCCAGTTATGGAGCATACGCAGCCGTTTAAAACGTTGGTGGAATCCAGACGGCCGCCGATGCCCACTTCCGCTATTACAAAATCGCATTTTTCGTCATAAAAATGCATCACGGCTATCACGAGCATTAATTCGAAAAAGGAAGGCTGCGCGCCGAAAGAATCATAAGCCGCCCTGGCGCGGTTTAACAACGAACAAAATTCATGCCTGGATATATTTTTGCCGTTGATTTTTATCCGCTCGCGCACGTCCGTAAGATGCGGAGAAGTAAAAAGGCCTGTTTTATAGCCCATTTCCATGAGTATGGAAGACGCGAACGCCGCCGTGGAACCCTTTCCGTTGGTGCCGGTTATATGCACGACGCGGAGGCGCGAATGGATGTCGCCCAGCGCGCCCAGCGCTTTTTTTATATTGTCTAAATCGGTTTTTTCTCCCCTGGAGATGACATCGTTGAGGTATTCTATCGATTGACGGTACTTAATGGCTGCCTCCTTTGCGGTTCGAAACCACGACGCCGCTTTCGGAGATTTTGACGCCGTAAATGTCTGCGACGCCCGATACGCTCACATCTAAAGCTGGCATAACGGAAAACTTTTCTTCGGACGTTATTTTCAGCAGGACGGTTTTTCCGGAATCGTCGGACGGGCTGTGCTTGATTTCCGTTATATCAAAAGAAGCGCTTTCCACTTCGGAACTTTCGCCTGAGTAATTAAGCGAAACGAGAAAATTATCATGTTTCAAAGAGTTCTTGTGAACGCCTTTATTGAAAACCACGGCCACCTCGTCGGTAAACGCTTCGCCGGAAGCCGGAAAAACGCCCGTAATCGAAAGAGGGCTGAGGTCTATTTTAGATTTCATTATAAAGTTGATCACATAGCTTTTAGAGGAATCGATCCGCACCGGCCTGACGAGGTCCGAATAATCCTCCGCCGAAGCTTTTACCTCATAAGTTCCGCTCTGGATGTCTTTTACGTAGTAATAGCCGAACTCGTCGGTAATGAGATTGCGGGCCGCGGCTGAATTGCCGGCCGGAATTATAGATATGCTCGCCAGAGCGATCGGCCTGAAGGTAAGCGAATCGGTGGCGCGGCCGTAAACGGTATAAGAATGCCGCTTCATTTTAAAGGCCATGGAGACCTTTTTGCCGGAAAAAAGAGGTGCGCTCTCTTTTATGTCGTGATAGCCGCTGGCTTTGAGGTTTATTTCGAGCGTGGAGTACTGGCATTCTTCTATTATGAAATCTCCGTTTTTATTCGTTTCCGCCATCTTTTCGCCGTTTATGTAAACCTCGGCGCTGCAGACCGGCGCGCCGTCATCGATATCGACGGCCGATCCGATCAATTTGAACGTATTAAGCCCTATATTAACGCGGCCTATGTTCGGATAAATTTCCGGCCCGTAACACTGCAATATTCGTATTTTAATATATAACGCTTCGACCGGCTCGAATTCGCAAACGATATTTTCGGCGGTTTCGCTTAGCGTGAAAGTTCCGCTGGAAAGCCAGTAAGTGTCTTCTTCTGTTTCGAACTCGGAAGTGAGTATTTCGATTTTTTTTGCGCGCTTTTGGAGTTCTATTCCGGCCGGCGGAGTTATGGTGAGCTTTCTGATCTTCGACGGCCTGGCTATTTTATAAGAAAGCTCGGCTATTTTGCGCGAAGAGTCGTTGAGCTGGCCTCTTTCGCTCAAAACCTCGCCGGTTTCGTCGGCCGCGGCTGCGTTCTGCGCGCACGCGGCATGACCTGCGTAAAAAAATAAAAAGGCCGCGGCCACGGCATAAAAGGTAATATTAAAAAGGTATTTTAAAAAATAAATGCTGGATTTTTTCATATTTCATCGAGTAATTCTATCATTTAAGCCCCTAAAAGTCAATAGTCAGGCTTAAATAATAAATAAATTAATAAAATTTATGTTGATTTTTAAACCTTGATAATGTATAATGTTATTGCTTTAAAAAGGTCATCTTTTTAATCGCCGATATTTTCTTTTCATAAATAACCAGGAGGAAACGGTGAATAGAGTTTTTAAGAACCTCACGTTCTATATATTGATTTTAC
Organism: bacterium; assembly: GCA_029571125.1. Lineage (GTDB taxonomy): Bacteria > Muiribacteriota > UBA9980 > UBA9980 > UBA9980 > UBA9980. The sequence goes on along the minus strand of JAKPTH010000112.1, from coordinate 441 downwards.
TCATACTTTTTACGGCTTTCGGAAGGCTCGTAAAGCCGAACCAGATCAAGGAATACAGCTACTCGAAGCTGCTGGATCTCATCGAATCTGAAAACGTCAAGGAAGTGCTGCTTCTCGATAAGCAGGTCAACGGAAAATTGAAAGACGACTCGCAGTTCAGCGCTTTCATACCGGCCGAAGACAAAGAGCTGCTGGCGCTTTTAAGAAAGGCGAAGGTCACCATCAACGTAAACCCGCCCACCAGCCTTCCGTGGTATCTTGAAATCCTGTTAAACTGGCTGCCTATAATCATTTTCATAGGTTTCTGGATTTACATTCTCCAGAAAACCAACGGTAACGGCTCGCGCGCCATGTCGTTCGGCAAAATGAAAACCAAGCCGCTTTCAGAAAACAGGCTGCGCGAAACCTTCAAAGACGTGGCCGGCTGCGACGAAGCCAAAG
>JAKPTH010000100.1 GCA_029571125.1 bacterium | reverse complement strand
TAAGCGCCTTCCAGCGTGGAGTACCAAGGACCGGCGCGGCCGCCTTAATGCGTTTATCGCGAAGAGCTGCCGCATAAGCGATATGACCGCCCATCGATATTCCGCACACGCCTATTTTATTGGCGAAAATTCCGTGGCACGATATAAGTTCGTCAATGATGAGGCTTATTTCATCGGCCGATTTATCTATGGCGAAAAACAGTTCTTCGTCGAACTTTTCCGAACCGTATGCGAAACGCGCTTCGAAATCGGTATATCTTCTTTCTCCGTGCCCGTAATTATCCACGCCAACGGCCAGCATACCGGCGTTAGCGAAAGTGACGAGTTCTTTTTCATTTTCTTCTTTGCACGCACCGAGGCCGTGATAAAATATGACCACGCCGCTTTTAGATGCGGCCCGCTTGCTTTCTTTATAAGCCATCAGAACGGGCGCGCCGCCCAATTTTAACTTTTCGATTTTAACCGATTCGTAATTATAACTGTAACTGATATCAACCAATCCTCTCGATATATTTTTTGCGCCGGTCCAAGCTTATTTCGCGAGGTTTTCAAGCCATTCAGACTGGAGCTTTTCATATGACGTATAAAAATTTTCCGTAAATATCTGCGACATGGTTTTTCCATGCGAGAACTCCGGCAGTATTTCAACTATCTGCGACTGGCCTATTTTTTCAATTAAAAAAGCGGTGAAGCTGAGCGATTGGTCGTAAGCCAGCACGACCGAAGATTCTGGCGATATTCCCATAAAAGAGCCTTCGAGGCTTTTCATATCGAACATCTGTTTTTTTGAAAGCTGTTTTTTAAGATTGGCGGTTTGTTTTTCGGTTATTCCCTCGCCTTCGAGCGTCTGGGCGAAACCTTCGTTAAGCCACACAGGGCAGTATCCGCGTGAAAGGTTGAATATTACCGCATGGGTATATTCGTGAAGTATTAATTTTTTCAGCTCATCGGCGTTAGTAAGCACGTCATTGAGCGGAAGCCTGATTTTTCCGTCGTAAAGTCCGGCCACCCAGACCGGCGAATCGGAAGCCTGTTTGAACTGGCTTTTGGAGTAAATGATAACCTGCGTGGGCGCTTCGGGATAATGATTAAAGTAAGAGCCGACTTCGTTATAAGCCTCTTCTAAGAACTGCGAAACCTTATCCACCTTGACGTCGTTTCGTTTTTCGCCGTCGAACTGGATTTTAAAATGATAAAGGCTCTGGGTTTGAAAATTAGACTCGACCTTCGCCTCTTTTTTTACTTTCGCAAGAAGTTCGGCCGCCGCCTTTGCGTACTCGCCGTTTTTTCCGTATTTAACCGAAGCTTCGAGATTTTCGACGGCTTCGTCGAATTTGCCCTGGGTGTAATTTATTCTTCCTTTGAGATAGTATGCTTCGGCGCTTTTAAATTTTTCCGCTGCTGGATCTAAAGCCACTATAGCTTCGTCGAAAAAGCCTCGCTTAAAGTAAACCATGCCGAGGTTTACCCTGATATTCAGTTCGTCGCCCTTTTCAAACTTGCCCATATTAAGGGCTTTATCGAGCATATTGCCGGCCTCTTCGTAGCGGGCCTGGTTTGAAAGAAATACTCCGTAATTCATAAAAACGTTGTACGGGGCGTCTTCGAGTCCGACGCCTTTTTCGTACATTTCAGCGGCCGTGCGCGGGTCGGATCTTGAAACCGAAACGGCATAGCTGTTAATAACTAAAGCCAGATTATTTTTAATGGTTTTATTAGAAGGGTCCATAGCGGAGGCTTCTTCGAGCTTTTCGATCGCCGCCTGATAATCGCGCGCCGCGGCCAGTTTTAAAGCGGCCTCGTTAAGTGCCACCGCGCCGCTTTTATCAGGAGCCTCTCCGGCGGAGGCGGGACCTTTATCTTGCGCCTGCGCCTCGCAGATAAGCGGCGGCAAAATTAAAAACGCGCAAACAAGCGCCGGCAGTAATAGATAGCGATATTTTTTTTGCTTCATTATAATTCACCACTTTATACATCACATAAACCGTGATTTGTTTTAAAAAATATTTCAAACTCGAAATTTGCCGTCAATTTGGTACTGACGAGGCGCCGAAAAGGGCCTTTCCGTAATTAACGGACGTCGTAAAGATTTGTTTTTATGATTTGATATCGATTAAATTGCCGCGGTTAGGATCTTTAGCGTCGATACGCTCTTTTTTTTCGGGTTCTTTTTTTCCGCCCTTGTTGTGCTCGCCGCCGTGTTTAGCGTGTTCGCGTTTCTGTTCGTCGATAGAATTAAAAGAAGCGTTTTCAAAATCCTGGACGGTTTCTTTCTTTTCGTCCTGTTCTTTTTGTATGGTAGGATTGTAACGTGACTGGCCGTCCTGCTGGATTTTATCTTTTTCGGCGTTTTTAGCCTGATCGCCTTCTTTCATAATGTTGATCTGCATATCGATAGGCCTGATAGTCATATATATCCACCTCCTGCCGGCGCTTAACTGATTATTTATATAGGCAGTATCCTTATGTCGCCGTCGGATATTCCGATGGCCGAGCATTTGATATTATCTTTGATATCGTATTTGAAGTGCTTTCTAATAGTTATAAAAACACCCGGGAAAAAGGAGTTGAGGGCCACGACTTTGCCTTTCTGGCTGCTGACGATTTCGTTGCAAAGCAAGGTTTTCTGTTCGCTGAGCTCCGCCTGCTTGGCCGCGAGCGTTTCCTTGGTCGCGATGCTTTTTTGCAGGATTTGTTCCTGGGCCGCGGAAAATTTTTGGGGATTCTTGAATTTCAAATTATTGAGAGTGTCGATTGAAATCATTATTTTCTGGATATAATCAGCTGTCTGGCTAATTTCGGAGTCTATCCTGACGATTTCCTGTTCTTTGAGAATGTCCACGCCGACGTCGATCTGGGTTTTAGTTCCCGCGGGAGCGCCTATGGTCTGGGCTTCGACATATTCGGAAGCGAATATCCGCCCGCCGACGATCGCCGCTTTTTTGCCTTTTACGACTACCTGCCTGCCGGAAGTGACGTTCGAATGCATGATATTATTTTCAACGATCACTTCGTCGTCAGAATAAATAACCCCGCCCTGGATGAATTTTGCGCCGATTTTGCCTCCGGCCTTTATGGAGCCGGATTCTTTGCCGATAAACCCGCCGGCGAGTATGACGTTTCCTTTCGCCTCGAGAATCGCGGCATTAACCGTTTTTTTAATTTCGATATTGCCTTCGGATTTGACGCTGAAGCCGTCGAGCACGGTGCCATGGACGATTACCGAACCGTTGAACTCGATATTGCCGGTGGAATAATCCACGTCGCCTTTAACTTCGAAAAGCGGCATCACGGAGGGCACTTCATTTTTTATTATCAGCTGACCGCTTATAAGCGACTGAAAAAAATATCCGTCGGCCGTTATTTCAACGTTTTTTCCCTTTACCATTTTAGCCGTTTTAGGAGCTTTGGCCTTTATGGGTTCGTTAAACACGTTAAAGCCGTCCACGCCCGAAACAGGATCGATCTTTTCGCCGATCATTTCGTTAGCGTTAACGGTATTGATTTTTAATATTTTATGGTAATCGACGTTGCCCTGATCGTCGATTTCTATTTCGATTTTTTTCGACTCGGTTTCGAAGTACCATTTTATATAACCGTCTTCTCCGGCGATAGGCGGCTTTCCTGACGCGACGACGACCGGCTCGTTATACATTTTTGAATTGACCATTTTGTTAATGGCTTCGTAATCGGGCGGCACCTTAACGTTATTTGCGGAAAGCGCCATCTGGAGCTTCGCTACTGAAATTTCTTCGCCGCCGTTAAAGGGCGGATCGCAAATAGCGGAAGCCGTCATTTTAGATTTGTCTATTATTATTCGGATATTGCAGTCGCGCTGCAGTTTGAAAGTAGCTGGTATGGAGGTAGGGGAGCATATTTTAATCGGCGTGCCGTAATAAGTCGGCGAGGCAGCCTGCCGTATAGGTTCGCTTTCGTATTGTTTAAGTCCGGCTTTTTTGAGATCGTCGAATATTTTATCGGGTTTGACGGGTCTTCCTGCCCCCTGGGGAGGTGTGACGACAATGTAAAGGGCGTCTTCTATCAGGGACAGTCTGTAGTCGCCGTCGACGGCAGGTTCTTTAGGCTTTTCCGGTTCGGCTTCCGGGGCCGAAACTTCCTTAGCTTCATCGCCGCTTCCGCCGGATTCGGCGCCCTCAGCGGCCAGAAGCTTCAGTTCCACTTTAAAGGGCTTGTTGAAAAGTCCCAGAAAAGAAGACGAACCTTCTTCCAAAACGACCACCTCGACGTCTGAAATTTTGACGCCGAGAACTTTAAGCCCCTTGTCGATAGCTTTTTGTTTGGTTTCGCCTTCGAATATTTTTCTTTCAATGCTCATGACAAATAACCATTTTATTTATTTTGGCGCGCCGCGCCGCCGGAAAAAATCGTAAAAAGCGCTTTTAACGGACTATTTTTCTCCGGTCATCTTCGAGCCTTTTTTAGTGGCTGAAAGTTTGGCGCGCAGTTTGAGTATAGCTTTCGTATGCAGCTGTGAAACGCGCGAATCGGAAACGTTTAAAATAGCTCCGATTTCCTTGAGCGTCATTTCTTCGTAGTAATAAAGGGTCAATACAAGTTTTTCCCTTTCGGCCAGAGCGTTAATGGCCTTTACCAGCATCTGCTTGAGTTCCTTCTGTTCTATCTGGTTTTGAGGATTATCGTTATCGCTGGCCGGAACGCTGTCGCCAACCGTAACTCCGTCGTCTTCCGAATATAAAAGGTCGTCGAGGGAAAGCAGAAAAGAGCCGCGCGTATCTTTATACCATTCGTAAAGTTCTTCGAGGGATATCTTCATGTACTCGGCGATTTCTTCGTCTGTAGCCGCGCGCCCCAGTGTGTTTTCAAGGTGCACATAAGCTTTTTCAAGCTGGCGGGCTTTCTGACGCACAGAACGCGGCGTCCAGTCGAGTTTTCGCAATTCGTCGAGAATGGATCCGCGTATTCTGGTCTGAGCGTATGTTTTAAATTGGATCTGACGCTGGGGTTCGAATTTTTCTATGGCGTCTATCAGGCCGAATATGCCGTAACCGTAAAGGTCTTCCACTTCTACGTTAGGCGGAAGCCCCATCGCGACGCGGTTCGCGATATACTTTACGTATGGAGTATATTTTAATATCAGTTGCTCTCTGATTTTAGGATCGTGAGAATGCTTATATTTTTGCCATAACTCATAATCCTTGTCGACGTCACACAAGCTCGGAACCCCCTTAGTGATTATATATTACTAGTACACAGTTTACAATAATTTTCGTCATTTGTCAATTACATAATTATATTATTTTTATTTGGCGTCTTTTAAGCCCGAGGGTTTTTCGCGGTCTTCGCCCCGGGCCGTCTCTTTTGAAATCCCTTCCGGGGCATCGGTTTTATACCCCAGTTTGTTGTTGAAATTATTCATAGCATAGGCGCTCCCTTTTTCCATAAATGCGCGAACTGCCACGGAACAGTATTTAAGCACTTCATCCATCTTCGACTGTTCGTCTTTGGAAAAATTTTCCAGGACGTAATCGGCCAGCTCTCGGTTTTCGGGCCTGCCGCTCACGCCAACCCTCAGCCGGGTAATTTTATTGGTCTGCAGGCAGGAAAAAATGGATTTAAGTCCGTTATGCCCGCCGTCGGAGCCTTCAAGACGAAGCCTCAGCTTGGCGAAAGGCAGATTCACGTCGTCGCAAATAACGATGACGTTAGCAAGGTCTATTTTAAAATAATTAACCACGTCGCGCACGCAGTCTCCGGAGAGGTTCATGTACGTCTGGGGCTTCAAAGCTATAAAATCAAGTCCGTCTTTTCTAACCTGCAGGCACTCGCCTTTAAACTTGTTCGAATATTGCCCCTCGCCGTATCCCAGCGAAGAAACAAGGTTATCCACAACCATAAAGCCTATATTATGACGTGTTTTTGAATATTTACGCCCGGGGTTTCCGAGCCCGCAAATCAAATGCAATCAAATCGCCCCTGTTTAAATATTTTTACCTGGATCTTTTCTTTAATTTTATTTTATCGATTTTGAGTTTTATTTCTTCTTTTATTACCGGATTAGGCGCGCGCTCGTACGCTTCCGAATAAGCTATTTCGGCGTCCTCTATGTTTTTCTGATAGTAGCACGAATCGCCGAGCAGCATAAGTATTTCGGCGTCTTCAGGCCGGTAAATATTCGCGGCGCGAAAATACTCTTCGGCCCTTACGAAATTGTTTCGTTTAAGGTATATCTTTCCGAGCTGGACATAAGCGTTATAATTAGAGCGGTCCGAAGCTATTATAAGCTTGTAGGCGTCGATGGCGCGGGCGTATTTTTTAAGAGCGGTCAGCGAAACGCAATATATTTCAAGCAAGCGCGGTTCGAGCTTTACGCCGTTCGCCGTCAAAATATTGCAAATATCCTCGATAGCCTTATACATTTCGTTTTCGTGAAGCATCAGGCAGAGGGCGTATAAATTTTCAGCGGCCTGCGTTCCGACGGCTT
>JAKPTH010000066.1 GCA_029571125.1 bacterium | reverse complement strand
CCGCGATCAAAGCGTTGAATTTTTCGATAGCCTCTTTGTTTTTTCCTTTGAGGGCGATAATTCCGCGTTCCGCGGAAGCGTTGGCCACCGCAAGAAGCAGCCCGCCCATAATTTCGTCGGGATAATTTTTCATGAGCTCTTTGTCTTTGCACAAAAGCGGCTCGCATTCGGCTCCGTTTATCAGCACCGTATCGACTCTGGCGTTCATTTTAACGTGCGTCGGAAAACCGGCGCCTCCGGCTCCGACGATGCCGGCGTTTTTGATTATATCGATTAAATTCATAAAAACAGACCTCGATTAAAATAAAAGTTAATTAAAAAACAAAATTACATATTGGCGAACATTTTTATATTTGAAAGTCTTTCTATGTCCTGCAGCGGCAGGTTTAAAAATTTATTTACTATTTCCGGATTGAACCTGGCGCCGGAATCGTTTTTAAGAATTTCGACGGTTTCGGCGGCGGATATGGCGGGACGGTTAAGCAGCCCGTGCGTCATGATATCGTATGAATCGGCCACGGCGACTATCTGTGCGCCGAGAGGTATTTTATCGCCGGCGAGCCCGTCGGGAAATCCGGTTCCGTTGAACTTTTCGTGATGATGCAATATGATCGACAGCGAGCGGGTCATAGCCTGCATGGGAGCGCATATTTCATAGCCCAGCATGGGGTGTTTTTTATAGATTTCGTATTCGGCTTCGGAAAGCGCGTCGGTTTTCTGAAGAATTTCGGTCGGCACTCCGATTTTACCTATATCGTGAAGGTAAGCGCCGAACTCTATTTCGGTGACTTCGTCGCGCGTAAGGTTCATCATTTTAGCGCATTCGGTGGCGTACATTCCCACGCGCTTGGAGTGGCCTTTTCTGAACGGGTCTTTAAAATCCGTCGCGAACGCGAAAGACATTATGACATTGCGCGAACTTTCGAGCTGGCTGTCGAGGTGCTTGAACTTGAGCAAAGTTTTAACGCGCGTGAGAAGCTCTCTTTTATTGATGGGCTTTGTAAGAAATTCATCCGCGCCGAGTTCGATTCCCCTGAGCTTGTCGTCGAGCTGATTAAGCGCCGATATAATAATTATAGGAGTCCTTTTGGTGGTTTCGTTGCTTTTGACCTCCCGGCAAACGTCGTAGCCGTCGACGTTGGGCATTAAAACGTCGAGCAGTATGAGATCGGGCCGGTTATCTTTGATGTAGTTCAGCGCGTCGGTTCCGTCGGTAAGCGTATCGACGATATACCCTTCTTTTTCGAGAATCATTTTTAATATTTTAAGATTATTTTCGTTGTCGTCGACCGCGAGTATTTTATATTTCTGCTCGCTTAATATCGTATTGATGCTCATTATATTGAATTTCTCCATGTATATCGAATTTATATTTAATTTTAACAAAAGTTGGCCGCTTTGTCAAATGCGGAAGCTAATTAATCGACGGCCGAGATCTCTTTTTTTAATTTATCGTTCATGTGCACGAAACGGAACTTAAAAAGCCGCGAGTTTTCATCTTCTGGATCATCCGGCGCGATAACGCAAAATATAGCCGGAATTTCAGGCAGGTAGTTCATATCGCCGAACTTGCCGGCCCACTCGATAGCGGTAACGAATTCGTCGGAACTCACGTATTCGTAAAAGTCGAAGCTCATAAGATCGTGCGCGTCTGAAAGCCTGTATAAATCCATGTGATAAAGCGGATACGAATCGCCGCTATATTCCTTGACTATGGTAAAAGAAGGGCTGAGCACGGGTTCGTCTACGCCCAGGCCGCGCGCCAGCCCTGAAACGAAAGCGGTTTTGCCGCTTCCCAGCCCGCCGTCCAGCGCGAATATAAATTTTTTTGAATATTTATTGCGGCTAATGTTTTTTCCGAAACGTTCTCCGAGTTTGTGAGTTTGTTCGAAAGAATTAGTTTTAACGATCATTTTGAATAAAATTCCCTTCCAGTAATAATATCGGGGATTATTTCTCAAACCAGCTTGAATTTATCCGCAATACGTTCGTCCGCGCCGGCTTTTATAATCAGTCCGGCCGTGCCGGAAGCGCGTTCGGCTTTATACAACCTGAAATTAAAACGGTCGCCGGCCATTTGAATGTAAGGGCGGATGTCTTCATTCAGCTCTCCGCTCATGTCCGCGTTTATATCAAGCGCGGCTGCTATTTTAGAGTAAAGCCGGCCGATCCGTCCGGCTTCGCCGCTGACGTTAATGTAAATTCCGCCCGTCTTAGATAATTTGCGGTGGTTTTTATAGTCAGTATAATTGACGGTGTTGACCCTGACGGCGTCCAAGCCTTCGAACGCCGCGCCGCGAGATATTATATCGTAAATCCTGCCCGCGTTGGCGGCGCAGCGGCTTAAAATCATTTCATTTTCACGATCCGCAGGCGGGCCGGAATCGATTTCGCACTGCAACGGATCGGTGAAAACCATGCCGCAGGCGAATGCGATTTTGAAATAATTAAAAAAGCCGTAAAGTTTTTCGAAATTGAAAGAGCGGAACGCCCTGGCGGAGGGATATTCGCAATAAGCGAAAGCGGTGTTCCGGCGGACCGCCCTGTCGACGGCCGCGAGGCTGGTAAAATCGCATTCGCAGATTTCGACGCCTGGCGTGTTCAGAAGCGCGAGCCTCGCAGGAGCGATAATATCGTCAGATATCACGGCGTGAATTTTTTGCGTTCCGTATTTTTTTTTAGCGCAATCGGCAAGCTCCGAAAAACCTCTTAAAAAGTCTTGCGGACCGCCGCAGGCCGCCGTTACAATTATTTTATCCACATGTTTTGAAATCATATGCGCTATGCTTAACTGAAACGTTTTCGTTTGGACGAAGGAGGAATGTTTTGTTCCTCGCGGTATTTGGTAACGGTTCTTCTGGCTATCTGTATCCCTTTTTCGGCGAGCGAATCGACGATGGCCTGATCTGAAAGCGGCTTATTAGAAGGCTCTTTAAGTATCATCTGTTTGATGAGTTCCTTGACCGACTTCGTGGATACGTCTTCGCCTCCCGTAGTGGAGCGCAGGCCGGCCGAAAAAAAGTATTTAAGTTCGAGCACGCCGCGCGGAGTCTGGGCGTATTTTCCGGACGTGACGCGCGAAACGGTGGATTCGTCGAGCTCCACTTCGTTGGCCACTTCGTTGAGTATGAGCGGCTTAAAGTGCGAAATGCCGTGTTCGAAAAAATCGAATTGATGGCGCACAATGCACTCCACCACTTTTTTGATCGTATCGCGCCGCTGCTCGATGGATTTTAAAATGAAGCGGGCCTTATCCAGCTTCTCTTTTATGAAAGCCAGAACTTCGGGCTGGGCGTTTTTGCTGCGCAATATTTTTTCATAACGCGGGTTCAGCCTTATGCGCGGAATATCGTAATCGTTTACGCTGACCACATACCGGCCGCCTGATTTTTCGATGAAAACTTCGGGCACGATAGTTGAATTATCGGCGCTGGAAGCGTATTTAAGCCCGGGCTTCGGGTTGAAATTTTTTATGATGAAATCGACGCACTGCTGGACCTGCTCGACGGTTATCGAAAGGGAGTGCGCGACGTTCTTATATTTTTTTTCGGATATGTCGTAGAGGTGATTTTTAAGGATTTCTTCGAGCTTATCCGGTTTAGGCGTGTCTTCGTCGAGCGAATAATATTGGAGCAGAAGGCATTCGGCCGCATCGCGAGCGCATACGCCGCTCGGATCGAAAGACTGTATTATTTCTATTACGTCGTCGATCTCGCCGGCCGATATTTTGTCGTTTTTCAAATCCGGATGGGCCGCGATTTCGGCGGCGGAGGCTTTAAGATATCCGCCGCTGTCGATATAGCCGATAACGACCTTGCCTATCTTAAATTCTTTTTCGGAAAAAACCGCCGCGTTGAGCTGTTCCAGAAGGTGGTCGCAAAGGGTTTTTTCGGCGAAAGCGAAAATTTCGAACGACGCCTGCTCGCTCCATTCGAATTCCTTCTCTTCGCGGTGAGTAGTTTTTTCGAGATCGTCGTAATACTGTTCCCAGTCTATTTCATTATTTTCGCTTTCGATCTCGACGGTTTCGAGCTCTTTTTCATATTCCGACACGCCGTCGGACTCGAGCGGCTGTTCCGAAATTTTTTCGCCCGCCGGGATTTCTTCGGATTTGATATCCGCGCCCTGCACTTCGTATTTTTCGCTCTGGGCCTCTGAAACGCCTTCCTCGGGAAGGCCCTGCGCGTTGCCGGACGAGCTCATGTCGTCGTCGCGCACTTCTATGACCGGGTTTTCCAGAATCTGCTTCTGCACTTCGGTCAATAATTCGGTAATCGGCATCTGCAGGATTTGAATGCGCTGCAGCAGCCTGGGAGTCATAACCAGTTTCTGCGTCTGTTTAATCTGAAGGCTGTTATTTATATTCATACTCATAATAAGTCACTTGCTTTTATTTATTTTGCCGGTATAGATTCTACTTCAATAGTTTATTGCGTTTATCATTTAAATTCGAGCATTATGGATTTCATTGCGGCTACGGCCTCGCGCAACCCGTAAAATACCGAACGCGATATGATAGAGTGGCCGATGTTAAGCTCCTGTATATGTTTTATGGCGCATATATTTCTGACGTTGAAGTAATTAAGGCCGTGCCCTGCGTTTACGAGCAACCCCTCGCCATGAGCGAATTTCGAGGCAATTTCGATGCGGGCGAGTTCGGAAGCGAAATCGTTGCGGTTAAAGCATTCGGCATAACGGCCCGTATGGATTTCAATGGCGTCCGCGCCGGTTTCAAGAGACGCTTCGATCTGTTTTTTTTCGGCCTCTATGAAAAGCGAAACGAGAATGCCCGAGTCTTTTAATTTTTTAATCTGCGTTTTAAGCGTTTTACGCGAGGCGTGCGCGTCGAGGCCGCCTTCTGTGGTGCGCTCGGCGCGGCGTTCCGGCACGAGAGTGGCCATATAAGGCTTGTTTTTAACGGCTATTTTTATAATTTCATCTACGGCGGCCATTTCGAGATTTATAGGAAATCCGCCGGCCGATGTTAAAATTTCAAGATCGCGGTCGGTTATATGGCGGCGGTCTTCGCGCAGGTGCACGGTAATCTGGTCGCATCCGGCGTCGCGGCACACGAAAGCGGCCTGCAGAGGATCCGGCTCGAATCCGCCGCGCGCGTTTCTGAGAGTGGCTGTATGGTCGATATTTACGCCAAGCCTTATGTATCTTGCCTTTTTATCTTCTTTTATATCGTTTTCGTTTTTCGATTGTTTCATAAAAATCACCTGTGCTCAAATTCTTAACCACATTTTAGCATTTTTTATGCCAAATGTCAAATGAAGTGAATTTACATGTCTGTTTTTTATTGCTTGAAAAAAATTAAAATTCTGTTATAATGAATTTAAGTAACCATGAAAAAAACGATATTAAGAAATATTAAAAATAATAAATACACAAGGAGAAAAATATGCCTGAAAATAATAATTTAAACGAAACTAACGAAGCCGCTTCCGCGCAGCAGCAGGCCAAACCGGCCCAGGGCAACGGATTTGTCGGCATCGGATGCATTCTTATATTCATCGCCATAATAGCGTGGGGTATGTATAAGGGCGCGCTCAACAGAGACGAGGCGAAAAAACAACTCGCCGCCAAAAATATTCAGATAAGCGACTCGTCGGTGATAGACTCGATCAAAAAAGGCGACACGGAAACTTTGAAGCAGTTAATGCTCGCCGGCGCCAATCCCGAAGCTAAAGGCGAAAACGATTCCAGCGCGCTTATTCTCGCGGTAACCGAAAATAAAACCGAAATGGTTAAGGCCATATTATCCAGAACCCAAAACATAAACTATAAGAACGCCGCCGGCGTTTCTGCGCTCATAGCGGCTGCGGGAGCCAACAATACCGAAATCGTCAAAATGCTTCTCGAAAAGAAAGCCGACGTCAACTCGCGCGACAATTCGGGCACGACACCGCTTATGACAGCCTCGGAACGCGCCAACATAGAAATGTTAAAGCTGCTCATCGATAAAGGAGCCGACGTTTCGCTTAAAAACAATAAAGGCGAAACCGCTTTGGCCCTGGCTAAGGCCGACAATATAAAAGAGGCTTTAAAATCTTCGGAAAAGCAAACCGCCGGCGCTCAGGGCGGAACCGTTCCGGTCGCGCTCGTAAAACCCGTGGATATAGAAAAGCTGTCGCCGGCGGAAGCCCGTAAAACGCTCGATGGGCTGAAAATACCATACAACGACAACCGTTTCGTAGATGCCTCGTCAAAAAACGAAACCGAAGCGGTCGCTCTTTTCATAAAAGCAGGACTGCATCCGAACACTAAAAATATCGAAGGCGTAAACACTCTTATGGTCGCTTCAAAAGCCGGCAATAACGATATGATCAAATTCCTTGTATCGAAAAACGCAAACGTCAACGCCAGAGACAAAAGCGAAAGGACGGCGCTGATGATGGCGGCCGAAAACTCGAAAATCGAAACCGTAAAACTTTTGTTATCGCTCGGAGCCGACGCTAAAGCTAAGGATAAAAAAGGCAAGACTGCGCTCGATTTCGCATCGAACGCCGAAATAAAAAAAGTCGTTTCAGAAGCCATGGCCAAATAAAGGCGGAACTATTTAAATAATCGGAGCGTGCGACTCAATGCCAGAAAATACCAACGATAAGTTATACAACTACCTGAGCGAAGAGACTAAAACTCTTCTCAACTTCATATTCGACGGAATATATGTCGTGGATACCACCGGAAAAATAGCGTTCTGGAACAAAGGCGCCGAAAAAATAACCGGATACATGGCGGAAGAAGTTATCGGCAACTTTTGCAAAGACAACATTTTAAACCATATCGACTCCGACGGCACGCTGGTGTGCATACACGACTGCCCGCTCAAGATCGCCATAAACGAAAACCGCAGCACGCAGAACAAACTGTACCCGCTGCGCAAAGACGGCAGGCGCATTCCGGTATTGACCCACATCGCGCCTATAAAAACCTCCGGCGGCGAGATAATCGGGGCCATCGAAGTGTTCCGCGACATAAGCGTACAGGAAGAATTCGAAATACTTCAGAAAAAGTTCGACAAACTTATAAAACAGTATGTTTCCGACACTGCCTATGAATCGGTCATGCAGCAGGCGGCAGGCGACCGTGAAATAAAAGCCGAAGCCAGGGACATGGCCGTTTTTTATATGGACATAGTCGGATTCACTACGCTGACCGAAAAAAATCGGCCGCAGGAAGTCGTGGAGATGCTCAATGCGTTCTTCTCGCTTTCATCGCATATCATAAAAAAACATACCGGCGATATAGACAAGTTTATAGGAGATTGCGTGATGGCCGTTTTCATCGATTCAAAAGACGCCGCGGAAGCCGCGAGGGAATTTTTATTAGATGGCCTCAAATCGCTCAACAAAAAGCTCGCTGAATCCAATCTTCCGCAGATTAACGTCAGGGTCGGCATAAACACCGGCGAGCTGATATCCGGCGCAATAGGCTCGGAACTGCGCAAAGATTATACGGTAATCGGCGACGTGGTAAACACCGCGGCGCGCGTACAGGCCGAAGCCGAGCCGGGAACGCTCTACATTTCCGAATCCACATTATCACGTTTACCTAATATATCAGATTTCGAATTCGTCAAGCAGATATTGCTGAAAGGCAAGCTGACTCCGGTTAAACTTTATAAAATGAAAAATCGATAAAGTTCTTTAAATATCGAGGTAGCGTATGGAAGGCATCAGGCAGGATATCCTTCAGAAGGCGATTATGAACGCCGGCGACGGGTTTTATATAACCGACGCCGGATTCGTAATTTCATTCGTAAATAACGTGTTTAGCGATATTTACGGTTACGAAAAAAACGAAGCGGCCGGAAAGCATTTTTTTAAAACTATTTTCTTAAACAGCGGCGACGCCGAACTCATACGCGAACATCTGGCCGAAAATCATTGCTGGCATGGCCGGGTCATGAGCGTCAGAAAAAACGGCGAAGAATTCCCCGTAGCGCTGTCCATATCTAAAATTTTCGGCGAAGACGGCCGGATCGAAGCTTATGCCGGAAAAGCCGGCGATATAAGTGAAATCGTAAAAAAAGAAGAAGAAATAAGCCATTCCAAAAGATTTTTAAAGTTCGCTCTCGACTCGCTTCAAACGCAGGTAATAATACTCGACGAAGCCGGAGTGATAATCCATTTTAACGAAGCGTTCGAAAAATTCGGAAAAGATCACAGGGACAGGGCGAGCTCCTGGACCGGCGTGAATTACCTTGAAGCCGTAGACGACGAAGCCGCGGCAGGATCCAGCCCGGCGGCAAAAGCGGCTGCGGGAATAAGGGACGTCATGCGCGGAAACAAAGAAATTTTCAGCATGGAATATTTGTTCAGCGCCGGCTCTGAAAATATGTGGTTTTTAATGACCGTAACGCGCTTTAAAGAAAACATCCCGCCCAGATTCGTTATAGGTTTCGAAAATATAACCGAAAGAAAAACGGCCGAAGACGAACTCGTGCATGCCAAGTTCGAGGCCGAAACGGCGAACCGGGCCAAAAGCCGTTTTCTGGCCAGCATGAGCCACGAAATCCGAACGCCCATGAACGCGATTCTGGGGTACGCGCAGCATCTGCTCCGCGAAAAAAACCTTTCGCCCCGCCAGCGCGAATACGTAGAAATCATAAGCCAGAGCGGCAAGCACCTTTTAGAGCTCATCAACGAAGTCCTCGACATGTCTAAAATCGAGGCCGGACGCATGAACGCGGTTCCCGAAGATACCGATCTATTCGCCCTTATGAACGACGTGAAAAATATGTTCGAAGTCCGCGCCGAAGAAAAAGGCATTTATCTTAATTTTTCGATCGGCGAAGACGTCCCGCAATATATATTTGCCGACGGAAAAAAAATAAGGCAGGTCGTGATCAATATAATCGGAAACGCTATGAAATTCACCGGCGAAGGCGGGATAGAAGTCTCAGTGGGCATGGACCGCAAAGACCATAAAAGTTCGAAGTCGGTAATCGCCATAGAAATAAGGGATACGGGATGCGGCATAGCGGAGGACGAAGTCGATAAGGTTTTCAAGCTGTTCGAGCAGACGGGAGAAGGAATAAAGCAGGGCTCGGGCACCGGCCTCGGCATGCCGCTCAGCCTTAGCTATGCAAGGCTTCTCGAAGGCGACATCACGGTAAAAAGCGTGCCGGGCGACGGAAGCGTTTTTCGCTTTACGTTCAAAGCCGAGCTGCTCTCGTCGGCTATCCAAAAAAACCGGCGGCCCGCAAGCAGGCGCGTGGTGGGAATCGCATCCGACCGGCCCCGCCCGAGGGTTCTCATAGTGGACGACGTGGCGTCCAACCGTTCGGTCCTGCGCGTTCTTCTTGACAGGTGCGGCTTTCTTGTCAGCGAAGCCGCAGACGGCCAGGAGGCGCTTAACGTGATAGCGGGATGCGTTCCTGACGCTATTTTCATGGACCGCTACATGCCGGCTCTCGACGGAATAGAAGCCGCGAAACTTATTAAAATGTCCGACGGATATAAAAACATACCTATAATGATGCTTTCCGCGAGCGCTCTGGAGGAAAACCGCAGCGAAGCCGTTCAGGCGGGAATAGAGGTTTTTTTACGCAAGCCGTTCATCGAGGAAGAAATATTCGAATGCCTCAAAAAAGCTCTGGGCATAGATTACATATATGAAGAAGTGCGGAGCGAAGCCCCGCCGGCCGCCGGCGAAGCCGCCGGGCGCGAGCTGGCTTCTTTGACGGAGCAGGTCAGGGCCCGGATCATAGAAGCCGCAGACATGTGCGATGTCAGCGGGCTTAGAAAAATAATCGACGCTCAATTAAAAGACTGCCCCGTCCTGTGCGCCATAATCAACGATTTTTTAGTTAAATACGAATATCCCAAAATAATAGCATTGATAAACGGAGGTGAAGCCGATGCCGGAAATTAACCTCGAAGGCTCGAAAATCATGATAGTGGACGACACTCCCCAGAATCTCGGTGTCCTCGAAAAAATGCTCATCGGTAAAGGCTATTATATATTCGCCATGACCGGCGGCGACACGGCTCTCAAAGTGGCCGAAAAAAATCCGCCGGACCTGTTTTTGCTTGACGTAAACATGCCGGGAATGAACGGATATCAGTTGTGCGAAAAAATAAAAGCATCTCCGGCGCTATGCGAAATACCCGTGGTTTTTCTAAGCGGAATGAACGAAACGGAAGATAAGATAAAAGGCTTCGAAGCCGGCGGCTTCGACTATATAACCAAACCTTTCCAGCTCGACGAAGTGGAAGCCCGCGTCAAAACGCACCTGACGATCCACAAACTCAGGATCGAGCTAAAAAAGCATAACGCCAACCTCGAAACGCTCGTAGCCGAAAGAACCCACGAGCTCGACATGGCCTATAAACGCCTCAAAAGCCTCGAGCGCATAAAAAGCGAGTTTCTTTCTATGATATCGCACGAACTGAGGACTCCGCTCAACGGCGTTCTGGTGGTAAGCGAGCTTATTATCCAGGAAAGGGTCAAATCGGGCCTTAAAGACGACGACATCACCGAAATTTACTCCAGCAGCAGAAACCGGATAGAGCAGCTGCTCGACGACGCCATGATGATAAACGAGCTGGACGCTTCGTCCAGGAGCGCCGCCCAGACATCTTTCACACTTGACGTTTTCATGGAAGGAAGATGCGCGCGCGTAGATCTTTTGCTGGAAGCCGGCAAAGAAATACCTCAGCTCCGCGGGGATGAAGCGCTGCTGAAAAAAGCCATGGATAACCTTCTTCAAACGGCGCTCTGCTTCAATTCGAACAGGGAAACCGTCGAAGTAAGGGCCGAAGCGTCAGGCGGAGCGTTAAATCTGATATTTCCTCTGGACGCATTAAGGCTTTCCGCGGAGCACGCCGAGAGTTTTTTCGAGCTGGCGTCCACTTCGAGGCAGTCTTCCGCCGCCCAGGCTCTGGCGCTGGCGCCGGTAGTGGCCGAAAAAATATTCCGGCTGTTCGGCGGAACCCTTAAAATGGAAAAGCTCGACGGCGCCAGGGGCCGAATCGTGCTTAGCTTTCCGGCGGGCCGGTAAGCGGCCGCCTAAGGCTGGACCACTATGGCGCGTTCGTTGCGGGTGGCCCACTGCGCTTTGAAGGAAGCGAACGAATAGGTGCGCTGGCCGCCCTTCCAGGGGTCGTTAACATAGACCAGGCCGTCTTTTACGCCGGTTACGACCATATAATGGCCGCTGCCCCAGTAGCCCTGGGTATCGACATTGGCGATAACGGGCTTACCGCTGGCCGTTATGGATTTTAGCGAATCTATGGTCATATTTTCCTTCATGTAGCTTCCCTTGAAGCCGTTGCTTTTGGCCGCCGAGAGTATATTGCCGCAGTACGTGCCCTGCCAGCCGCCGCCGGAGCTGAGCGTTTTTGTTTCTTTAGCCACTTTGACCGTCGGCTTATTAACGCCGTAAAAGTCCAGCGCCATGGCGAGCGAGGTGGGGCCGCACAAAGAGTGGCCCAGCGGGCCGTTTTCGGGCGCGCGCTGCGCGCGTTCGGGCACGTTAAGAAGTCCGCTCTTTTCGAAACCTTTGGTGCCATTGGCGGCACCGGTTGAATTATCGTCTTTTTTGCCGTCCGCCGCATCGCCGTTTTTGTTATCGGCGACGGCCGGCTTTGCAGGAGCCGCCGGTTTATCTTCCGCGCTGGCGATCCGTTTCTGTGCGGGTTTGGCCACGTCTATATAAGCCTTATAAACGAAGCCGGTTTTCCCTTTAAATTTTATTTTATACCAGTCGCCTTCTACTCCGGTTATCTCTATTTTATCGCCGTCGTCGAGTTTGCCGATTTTATCGCCCCATGCGCCGTCGCGGACGTTAAGGCCGTAAGCCGGATCTACGTCCACAGTGGCGGTCGTTTCCATTTTTTTGAGTTTGGAATCGTCGCCGCTATTTGTAAGCATGGCCTGCTTTAAAATATAACCTTTTCTTCCGTTGTAGTCTATAATATACCAGTCGCCTTCCACCGACTTTATATCCACGAATTTACCCGAAAAAAGCGTGCCTATAACTTTACCCCACGCGCCGTCGCGGACCTTGACCTCGCCGAGGCCGGGAGTGACGATGCCCTTTAAATCTTCCGGCTCTTTTTTATCGCCGTCTTTATCGCCGTTATCGGCGACGGCGCCGTCGGGGCCGTCTTCGTTTTTGTCTTCGTCTTCGTCATCGCCGTCTTTTTGAGGTTCGTCTTTTTCGTCGTCTTCTGTTTTGCCGTCGCCGGCGATCAATTTTCCGTCGTGGCCGATCTTGCGGTCGAATTTTTTGAGCCATTTGTCGTTTTTAGCGTCGTAAGTGCGTACCAGAACATACTTTGAGGTGAGCGTAAGCATGTTGAAGCATCTGGCGTCGTTATTAATGTTGCCGTTATGGACGGCATGGACCTGATTTTTCCAGATATTGGCGGAAGACGCGAAATGCTTGTTAGAAGTTCTGATATGCGCATGGCCGGAAGCCCACATAAAAACCTGTTTATTGCTTTTTAAAATATCCTCCACTTTATCCGCGGGCTGAACGCTGGAATTGGCCATGCCCAATTTTTCCGATGCTTTAAATGTGCCTTCGAGGGGAGCGTGGCAGAAAATTATAGTGGGCATATTTTTATTCTTTGCAAGAGTGTTTTCGAGCCATTTAAGCGAGTGCGAAGAAAGAGTCACAAGGTGCTTCGCATCGAGCGCGTCGGCGGAAAGAAAAACCAGCAGATATCCGTTGGCCTTATGCGCGAAATAATTTGACTTCTGGCCGAAAGCTTCGTTGAATCTTTCGAGCTTGCGTTTCTTTACAGCGGCGCCCGCCCTTATTTTTTTGCCTTCAGCCGTTTTATGGTCTTCGTAAATGCAGTCGTGATTGCCCGTTACTGCGTATATTTTACCCTTAAGCTTTCTTATGGTTTTAACGGCTATGTCGAATTCTTTTTCCGTCGCGATTTCCTTGCACGAATCGCCGAGAATAGCGGCAGCGTTGACGCCGAAACCGTTGGCCGCGTTTATGGCCTGGGTTACGGCTTTCAGATTGGATTCGCAGACGTGCAGATCGGCGAGCAGCGCCATTTCGTATTTGTCTTCGGCGGCGGCCTTAGCGGAATCGTCGAGCGCCGAGGAAGAAGAGGTTTGCTGAGTGGAAACCGCTTCGCCCGCTGAAATATCCTGTTTGAGATCTCCGATGCTCGCGGCAAACGAAGAAGCGCCCGCGGTAAGGCATATAACTAAAAATAAAGTCAGGAAGTAAATTTTAAACCCGGCCAGACGGCGGAAGTTTTTTAAATCGGCGTTTTTCGGCATAGCGGTTCATCCTTTCGTTTATATAAATTTTGATTAACTTTCAACATAAAATAACTGCGGCTCGCATGCTCATCGTCCTGCCGCACCTGTTAGTTATACGGCGCGGCGGCTGAAAATGTTCCGTAATTTTTCATGCGTTTTCAAAAAAATTTAAAAGTTCCCGCGGATTTTGAATAATCTTATCCGCGCCGGCGCTTATAAGTTCGCTAACCGGCCGGAACCCCCAGCTTACGCCCGCGGCGAACATTTTAGCGTTACGCGCCGTGGCCATATCGGTATCGGTATCTCCTGCATAAATAAAACCCGAAGCGGGTATGCCGAGCCCGGAAGCAATATAGAGCGCGGCCGCCGGATCAGGTTTTTTGTTGAACGTATCAGACGCGCCGATAACATATTCGAACTTAACGCCTTTAAAATATTTTTCAACCATAATCGTGGTAAACTTATGCGGTTTATTAGATAACACGTTCAGTTTAACTTTCATTTCGGCGAGCCGGACAAGAGTATCTATAATCCCTTCGTAGGGAACGGTTTTATTATCCCAGTTCGAGCCGTATTCACGCTCCATTTCGGCCGCTATACGTAATATGGTGTCTTCGCCGCGCGCGGCTTCGGGAAGCGCCCTTAAAGCGAGATTTTTCATGCCGTCGCCCACGAAAAATTTATAGCGTTGAACGGGATGTACCGCAAAGCGGTTGCGCTCGAGAACGGCGTTCATGGAATCGGCCAGATCGCCGATCGTATCCAGAAGCGTGCCGTCCAGATCAAAAATCACGGCTTTATATCCCATAATTATCACACACTCCAGACGCGGCCTCGCCGCTTTTTTCAGCCGGGGAATCAAAAAAATAAATCATCTGTAAAAAATATCGAACTCGGCCGAACCGGTGACCAGTTTTAACACCACGAAATGATGGATAAGATCGGATAAAAACAAAGACGCGCCGATTATAAAAGCCGGCCTTTTATATCGTCCGGCTATGAAAGCGGAAGCCAGCATCACGGCTATCCCCGCATAGCCGTGATGAATCCGAAGGCCCAGCGTAAGAGCGGACATGACTTTCGTAGTTTCTCCCGCCTTCATTTCAAGCGCGAAGCGGAAGAAAACCGTTATAAGTTCTATAACCGCCGTTAGCAGAGCTATTTTTTTTATCATTTCGCGCATAATTTTTTGCCTTTGAAAAACGACCATATTTCATCCGCCGCGTTAATGTCCATGCATGCGTTTCCGCCTTCGCCGTCGCGGGTTATAATCCATTTGTAAAGCGGGCCGAATTTTTTGCCGGGCCAGGAATGGCCGCCGCCGCGCATTACATAAAACACTACCTCGGCCGTGTTTTCCGGCGCGGACTTATAAATCTCTTTTTCGACCGTCACGCCGTCTCCGGTATCTTTATCAGGCAGTTTCGTAACCTGCGGCGTTTTGACGCAGCCGTTATTTTCGGCCCAGAATTTAACGCTGTCGCGGGCGGATATCACGCTGCCACGGTTATTGGCCACCACTCCGCCTTCCCATTTAACGAGCTTATCCGTATCGCCGTTCATCATTAAAACCGGAAGCGCCCTTACCGGCCTTGCGTTTTTGAGCGTATGAGGAATGCTTGTGATAACGGCCGCCATGGCGGCTATTTTATCGCCCTTCTTTATGGCGAAAAGATGGCTCATCATGCCGCCGTTAGAAACGCCTGCCATATAGACGCGGTTTTTATCGATGTTGTAATTGGATGCTATCGCGTCGATCATTTGCGAAAGGAATTTAACGTCATCGATGCGGTTCTGATGCGAATAAGATTTAAAATCGCCGCGTTCGTCGTTCCAGTGATTTTTAACGGCGTAGGGATAGGCCGTAACGAAACCTTCGCGGGCTGCGATGGCGTCGAATCCGCATATTTTCTGCATGCGCGCGCCGTCGCCGCCGCCGCCGTGAAGCACGACAAGCAGAGGGGCGGCGATATTTTTATTCCGGGCCGGGCCCTGATAAACTATATAGCTTCGCTTGACGCCGTCAACGGTGATATAAGCCTTTTCGCCCTCGAACGAATGGCATTTGGAAATAAAAACCAGCGAGAGCACTATCGCCGATAACACGAGCATAGTTTTTTTCAGTTTCATACGATTTAATACCTCCGGCCGTTTTTTTGATCCCGGCGGAACGGCCGTCACGTCAATCTTTCATCAAAAAATGAAGGTTAGCGATGGAAATGCCGCTCAATATGGCGCCGATGATTCCGAGAAAGCCCTGATCCGTTCCCGCTATGAATAAATTTTGAATGTGCGTGGTTCCGTTTTTGCTCTTATCGGGCGTTCCGTAAACCGCGCCGTTTATATGGCCCGTGAAGCGTTTTACCGTTTTAGGCGTAAAAATATCGTGAAATTTAACGCATCCGTCGTCAAACGCGGGGATAAAACGCTTTATGATATTTTTAGTGTTTTTAAGGACGTCGTCTTTCTGGGCTTTATATTCGTCTTTTGAGAGCGAGTGCCAGATGTCGCTATTGGCCATGTTGGTGACGCGCAGCATCACTTCGCCGAGCGGTTTTTCGTAAACGAAGTTATTGGGGCAGCACAGAACGCCGCTGCTGTAATCGGTAATGACGGAAGGCCGCTTATAATCGAACTTATCGGAATCGTTATAAAAAATAATCGTTTTATCGTAACCGCTTTCGGAAACGACGTCTCTGTTTAGTATAAATATGGCCTCGGTGAACGAAAGCATTCCCGGCTTTACCGCGCACGCCTCTTCGCTGTAATCGGAAGCGAGCCGCAAGGTTTCCAGAAGGCCTATCGTGGATAATATTTTAGGCGACGAAAGCTCTTCGCCGGATGCCAGCGTTAACGAAACCGCGCGGCCGTTTTTAACGTTAACAGACTTTACTTCCGTTTTAAGGCGCAATTCGCCGCCGCATTCCCTGAATTTATTTTCGAGGAGCGATATTATTTTTCTCACGCCGTCGTACGGACGTGAAAATCCTTCCATGAATATGCTTTTAAACATAATCACGAACTGCCCGAATTCCATGTCGCCCTCGCAGGCGCTGCCGTAATATGAAAGCGGGCACAAAAGCATCTCGGAGAGAAGCGGATCGGTTATAGTTTCGGCAAGGACCGCCCTAGCGGAAAGAGGCCTGGCGTCTAGATCGAGCTCGTTATATGCGGCTATACGTTCTAGAAGTTTTTCAAAATTGCCTGCCTGAGAAGGAAACGTTTCGCAAACGAATGTTTTGAAATAACCAAAATCGTTGGTAAATTCCAGCGAAGCGCTTTTGAACTGTATTTTCGACTTTTTCTGTGGGCGGAGCGCGAAATCCTCGTGTTTGAAACGCAGCTGTCTGAGGATTTTAAGGAAAGGCGAAAGCGCTTTGTTCTGGGGCTGGACATAATTAGTCATAGCGTGAAGCCCTACGTCAAGGTCGTACCCGCCGCGCCTGTAATACGAATTAAGGCCTCCGCTCACGAAATGCTTTTCCAGAACGCATACTTTCTTGCCGTAGTAGGCGAGCCTGATTCCGGCCGCGAGCCCCGACATGCCCGCGCCTATTATAATGGCGTCGTAACTCAACGAT
>JAKPTH010000050.1 GCA_029571125.1 bacterium | reverse complement strand
CCATTCGACGTTTCCTTCGTCGTCGAGCCTTACGACCCGGCCCGAGTTGGATCCTATATATGTTTTCAGCTTGCCGTCGGGGCCTTCGTATAGCTGAGGGCTCGAAAAAGCCGTATTTCCTTTAGTATCGTAAGTCCATTCGGTTTTGCCGTACAGGTCCATGCAATAAACCTTGCCATCGAGGCTTCCGGCTATCACTTTGGATTTGCCCTTATCGCTCACGGCCACTGAAGAAAGTATCGGCCCGCCGGTCTGCTTAGGCCAGAGCCCGAACCTTTTTTCCTTTCCGTCGGCGCCGACTATATGCACCATGCCGTCGGACGCGCCGAAAATCATCTCGTTTTTACCGTCGCGGTCGATATCGGCCACTTTTATCTGGCCGTATATGTCTCCGGTAACTGAAACAGGAAATCCCTGCTGATAATCGGTCTTACCTTCATCGGCTGCGGCCGGAAGCCCGCTGCAGGAAAACGCCGACAAAGCCGCGGCCGCGGCAAAAATCCGTATCCCTAAAAAAGCTACTTTTTTTACGATCTTTTCATAATTTAACTTCATGCCGGCCCTCCGTAAGCAAGTCTTTAAGGCGGCGATGCGCTATCGCTTCCGCCTAATATCTGACCTTTTCCTTGATGACTTTAACCAGAGACGTCAATTTAATGCGAGTTTTCGACGAAGGAACTTCGCCCATGGATATTATTCTATAAACGTCGTACTTGCCGTATTCGGCGTCGCCGATAACGTACTGCGCGTTATGGAAAGTGCGGTTTATAACCTCGTAAGGCGTTTTGAGGTCTCTTACGATTTCAACCTTGAGCAGTTTGTAATAGCCGTCGCCGAGTTTTCGTTCCATCTGGCTGTCCGGCGCGACCTTCTGCTCCGGATAGCGCCAGCTGGTGTTTCCGGCCGCATACTGATGCTTTAAGGTTATGAGCGCCTTCTGGTAAGCTGCGTAAGCAAGATTTCGGGCTTTTATCCGGTGCGCCTGAACTAGAATGCTGTCTACGGTTTGAAGCGAATATTTAAGATAAATGGCGCCCACGGTCAAAGCTACCGACAGCACCAGTATTACGATTATTTCTATCATGGCGGCCCTTCGCGAACCCCGCAGCAAAGTTGAAATCATAATTCCATCCTTACAATTTGAATAAGTAAATCGACTCTTCGCGAGGCAGCTGTCTTAAATTTATCTCGCAGCTGCCGTTTTCGAAATATTTAATGCCCGGCCGGCCCGAAATGAATTTATCGGCAGTATCGATGGGAATTTTTTTATCGAGCATTTCAGTTTTATAGTGCATGGGGATTATTATTTTTGGCGAGAGGTATCTTATGATTTCCCAGGCGTCGTAAGCGTCGATCGTGTAAAAGCCGCCCACCGGAATCATAAGCACGTCGACGCGTCCTACGGCCTTAAGCAGCTCGTCGTCGAAAGCGCCGAGATCGCCGAGATGGACGAAACGCACGTTATCGTAGTCGAAGACGGTTATTAAATTCACGCCGCGGTCTGCGCCTTTTTTACGGTCGTGAAAGCTTTTTATCATATTGACGCTTAAGCCGCATATATTTGAAACGCCTTCTGAATCTTTCAGCGTATATGCGCCGCCCGCGATACTCAAGTTCGAATGATCTTGATGCTTGTGCGAG
>JAKPTH010000016.1 GCA_029571125.1 bacterium | reverse complement strand
CCAGCATTACGGCCGAAGGCCTGGATGCGGCCCCCGCCTCGCGTTCGGCGCTTTTAAGTTCGCTTTCGAGCCTTTTAACGCCGGCATTATTAGACCTTATCAAACCGGAAAAACTTTCGATCGCGGAAACTTTTTCCTGCGCGCTAAATAGCGTGCCCGGCAAAAGAGCGTTCAACAAAACCAACACTAACAACAGCTGAAGATTACGCATTACTCCTCCGTATTAATACCGCAAACCGCTTAATATAACGGCCGTAGGTTCATGCCGTCACAGATACGCGCCGCGGCGCATTATTTTTTATTAAATTTTAATTGACGTAAAAAGAAAAATTCTGAATTTATCGTTTCAGACGCTTCGAGCGGATTATGAAAGGTTTCGGGAAGGGCGCGGAGGATGAAAAACCGTTTTAACGAAAAGGTTTTCAACCAGAATAAAGCCGCGCTGCAAAATGGCTCCGCAGGAAACCGCGGGCGGAGAAAACTTTTCGCCGGCGGAGGCTATCGCGTTATGCGCGTTGAGATGTGAAGAGCCGCAGCAGTTTTTGTGAAGCGGGCATTGTTTTTGATGCGAATGGCCTTCTTCGCAGGAATCATGGTCGAAAACCAGAAACTGCGCAAACGAAAGCACGTATGCAACAATAAGGACTGAAATCAAATATTTGAAATTAAGCTTCACGTAAAAATTTTAACATAAGACGTAAAGCATGTCAAGCGTTTTTGATTCATGCGCGATAAAAACTATTGAATCTGTTTTATAAAAATGTTATAATGAGTTTCCTATGGACACTAAAAGCAAACGAATAATACTTGTGATAACCGATTCGCTGCTGGTCGTGGCATCGTTACTGATAAGTTTATTCATCACGTTTTATCTCGACCGCGGCCAGATTCCTGCGCAGTACAGCGAATATTCGCTCTTCTTCACTTTCGCAGTCATCAAAGTAACCACGTTTTATTTCATGGGGCTTTATAACCGCATCTGGCGCTACGCGTCGGTCGACGATCTGGTAAATATTTTCAAATCGATAATCGCGAGCTCTTTTATCATTATAACATACATCTACTTTCTCCAGGGCCGCTTTCCGCGCTCGGTCATGGCTCTCGACATGTTCATAACATTCTTTCTGGTGGGTTTTTCAAGGTTGGTGCTCCGATGGCGTTACGAATATCTTTACATGCGCAAACGCCCTCCCGCCGAAACCGCCAAAACCATATTCATTTACGGCGCCGGCGACGCCGGTGAAATGATAATCCGCGAAATGCTGAAGCACCCGGAACTAGGTTACAAGCCCGTGGGCATAATCGACGACGACCGCGACAAAAAGGGCATGAAAATCCACAACATACCGGTTTTAGGCGACCGGCGCGCTCTCATGGAGCTGGCATGCGATTATTCGGTATCCGAAATAATAATCGCCATCCCTTCGGCGACCGGCGCGGAAATGAAACCCATCATAGACGCTTGCGCCGAAGCTAAAATCGGCGTCAAGACCGTCCCGGGCGTTTACGAACTTATCGACGAAAACGTTTACCTGTCTCAAATACGAGACGTCAAAATAGAAGACCTTCTCGGCCGCGAACAGGTGGATTTGAATATACATGAAATCAAAAACCACATACAGGGCAAATCCATCCTCATAACCGGCGCCGGCGGTTCGATAGGCTCACAGATCGTGCGCGAAGTCATCAAATTCAAACCGGAAAAAGTTTATCTGGTAGGCCGCGGCGAGCACAGCGTATATCTGGTCAACAACGAATTGAACCTCGATTATCCGGGAATCCTTCACGAAGTGATAATTGCGGATATCCAGGACCGGGCAAAAATCGATGACATTTTTTCAAAACGACGCATAGACGTAGTTTTCCACGCCGCCGCATATAAGCACGTGCCGCTGATGGAATCCCATGCCGACGAAGCAGTAAAAAACAATATACTCGGAACTAAAAACGTCGCAGATGCGGCCGCTAAATATAAAGTATCGACTTTCGTCATGATATCCACCGATAAGGCCGTAAATCCTACGTCGGTGATGGGCGCTACCAAGCGCGTGGCGGAAATGTACATCCAGTCCAAGGCTCACGAATCCAGCACGAAGTTCGTAGCGGTCCGGTTCGGCAACGTTCTGGGCTCGCGCGGATCGGTCATTCCTCTGTTTAAAAAGCAAATCGAAGCCGGCGGCCCCGTCACGGTAACGCACCCCGAAATAACGAGGTACTTCATGACCATACCCGAAGCGGCAAAACTCGTAGTTCAGGCCTCCGTCATGGCTAAAGGCGGAGAAATTTTCATACTCGACATGGGAAATCCCGTAAAAATAGCCGATCTGGCTCGCGACCTCATAAGATTGTCGGGTTTCGAACCGGACAGCGATATCAAAATCAAGTACACCGGACTTCGCCCGGGCGAAAAATTATATGAAGAGCTGCTCACGGCCGAAGAAGGAACCATGCGCACCGTTCACAAAAAAATATTCATAGCGAAAAAACAGGAAATAAACGCCGCCCTTCTCGAAAAAGAAATATCGGCTATAGAAAGGTTCGCGCGCGACAACAATCCTTTTCAGATAAAGAAAAAGCTGATACAGATCACCGGCAGCTATAAGCCCGAAATATTGGAGCGGCGCAAAAAGAGCCGCGACGAAAAAGACAAGATCGTAAAGCTGGTCAAATAAAGTTCAAATCATAGGTTCGCATATCAATGCAGCTATTTTATCCGCGGCGTCGCCGTCGCCAAAACACTTCGAACCGCAGGCCATTTTATCGTACTGCGCTCTGGAGGATATAAGCCTTTTTACTTCGCGCGATATTTTATCGGTATCGGCGCCGACCAGAATGCCGCAGCCGGCTTCGATGATTTCGGGGCGTTCGGTGTCTTCGCGCATGACCAGAACCGGTTTGGACAGCGTGGCGCCCTCTTCCTGGATGCCGCCCGAGTCCGTAAGTATAATATAAGCGGCGTTCATCAGGGTAACGAACTCGAGGTATTGCATGGGCGCTTCGAGTATTATTCTATCTTTGGCAGGGCCTTTAAACTCGTTGAATTTTCGTTCCACTAAGTTTTTCACGTTAGGGTTCAGATGAACGGGGTACACGATTACGGCGTCTTCGTTTTCGCTCACTATCTTAAAAAAAGCGTCGCACATCCGCTCGAAAGGCTCGCCGAAGTTTTCGCGGCGATGTGCGGTTACCAGCACGATCTTCCTGTTTTCGCCAAGCGCCTTTTTGATACGGGGCGAGCTTACCGGCACGGCTTTATTTTTTATTATATAATAAAGCGCGTCCACGACGGTGTTTCCCGTAACGGCGATATTCGCCGGCGGAACGCCTTCGCGGATAAGATTTTTTCGAGCGTTTTCGGTAGGCGCGAAGTGAACGCTCGATATAACGTCGCAGACGCGGCGGTTGATTTCCTCAGGAAACGGAGCGTAGATGTTAGACGTTCGGAGCCCGGCCTCCACGTGGGCGACTTTGATTTTTTGATAAAAAGCCGCTAGCGAAGACGCCATTGCCGTGGTGGTATCGCCGTGGACCAGCACCAGATCGGGCTTTTCCAGAGCGAGAAATTCCGAAACGCGGGTGATTACCTTTGCCGTCAGATCGTGCAGCGACTGGTTTTCGCTCATCAGATCCAGGTCGCAGTCTGCTTTTATGCCGAATATTTTCAGCACGTCATCGAGCATCTGCCTGTGCTGGGCGGTCACCAGAGTGCGCGAAACGATCCTGCCGCCTGACGCTTCGGCCATGGCGGCAAGTTTCATCACGACAGGGGCCATTTTAATGGCTTCGGGCCTGGTGCCGAATATGGATAATATTTTGAACGTTTTTTTCATTATACGAATACGCTTAAACGTTAAATCTGAAGTTTATGATATCGCCGTCCGCAACGACATAATGCTTGGGTTCGAGCCTGTATTTGCCCGCCGACTTTGCTTTTTCGACGCTGCCGTGTTCGAGGAAATCTGCATAGGAAACGACTTCGGCTTTAATAAAGCCGCGCTGAATGTCGGAATGTATCTTTCCGGCGGCTTCGTGGGCGTTATCGTTTTTCTGTATAGTCCACGCCTTCACTTCGTCTTCGCCGGCGGTAAAAAAAGAAATATTGCCGAGGACTTCGTACGCCAGGCGTATAAGCCTGTTACGACCGGGTTCGGCGAGGCCGTTTTCCTCGAGGAATAATTTTTCGTCGTCACCTTCGAGCTGTGAAATTTCCATTTCTATTTTCGCGGAAATCTGTATATGCGGTGTTTCGAGTTTTTTCAGATAAGCCATCGCATCGGCATATTTAGAGTTTATATCGGTTTTGATATATTTTTCGTCTATATTTAAAACCACTATCTGCTTTTTCTGGGAAAGAAATTTAAAGCCCTGCAGCATGGTCTCTTCATCGGCCGTAAGTTCGAGCGTGAATAGCATCTGCTCGGCTTCGAGGTGCGCCTTAAGCTTTTCAAGCAGTTTCTGTTCCTGCTCGCTGGCCGGCGTTTTCTTTTTAAGGTTCATTCTGGAAATACGGCTTTCGATCATGGCGAGATCCGACAGCAAAAGTTCGTCGTTGATTTTTTTTATGTCTCCGATTATATTGACCGCGTCGGTAAGCTGCTCGCATTCTTCATCGAAAACCCTTATAACGTGGCATATAACGTCGACAGGCCTGATATTGTTCAAAAGGTTGGTTTCGCTGGTGGCCTGCGCAGCTCCGCCCGGAATCACTCCGGCTATATCTACGAACTCGACGTTCGCATACGATGTTTCCTTCGGCTTGTAAACATCCGACAACTTATCGATGCGTTCGTCCGGCACCCTTATCGTGGCTATATTCGGGGCCGAGTTTCTTCCGCTCGCCACGCTGGCCGAACTTTTAGTGAGCGCGTTGAACAGCGAGGTTTTTCCCACGCCGCTTA
>JAKPTH010000015.1 GCA_029571125.1 bacterium | reverse complement strand
GCGGCCGGCGCGCGGGCCACGTCCCGAGCGACGGGGCGCGGCACAGATGGAGCGGGAGACGGGTCTCGAACCCGCGACCTCCAACTTGGAAGGATGGCGCTCTACCAACTGAGCTACTCCCGCACTTTATTTATTATTCATTTTTCAAATCGGGGTGAAAGGACTCGAACCTTCGGCTTCTTGCTCCCAAGGCAAGCGCGCTAGCCAACTGCGCTACACCCCGTTAAACCATGAAAAACAACCGCGCTAATTATACTTTATTTCATTTTATATTTCAACACCGTAAAAAGCAATTTATAATCGTTTTTCTTGGTTATTTTATATTTAACTCCGTTTTTCTTCATATTGTAGCTTATTAAATTATTTATTATCTATTATTTATTTAAGATTAATTATCAATATAAGAGCGCACGGTTCGTCTGCGAAAAGTTTTTCAAAAGACGACGGACTCTTTCAAAAAGTCGTACAGTTTTTGAAATGCCCTGCCGCGGTGGCTTATCTTGTTTTTGAGCTCCAGGCTCATTTCAGAAAAAGCCTCGTTATATCCTTCCGGAACGAAAATGGGATCGTAGCCGAACTGGTTGCCGGAGCGTTTTTCCGCCAAAATAAGTCCCCTTGATTCGCCCATGAACTCAAAAGTTTCTGGAGGCGAAGGCATGCGAAGAGTGATCACGCATCTGAAGGCGGCCGTTCTTTCAATCGCGGGCAGGCCGCCGAGTTTTTTGAGCACCAGCATGCGGTTCGCTTCATAGTCGCACGGTTCGCCTGCGTATCTTCCGGCGTAAATGCCGGGTTCGCCGTTTAGAGCGTCCACGAAAAAGCCAGTATCGTCGGCCACGGAGGCTATTTTAGAGATCTTCGCTCCGTACGACGATTTTATAGTTGAATTCGCGGAGAGCGTGGCGCCGTCTTCAGGCGGTTCGCCGCTTTTTGCGGCTTCATAAAGAGGCTTTATCAAATCTTTGAGCCCCAGAAAGTAAAAGCCGCTGGACGCAAAAAAATGATTAAACTCATCTATTTTATCTGCGTTTCCGGTATATAAAAAAAACGGAATATTAGGGTAATCTTTCACGGCGCCGGCTTTGAAATTACCAGCCGCTTCGCTTACAAATCCGAAATATTGCGACGCATTTATTTTAGTTTTCATATGTGTTTAAATCCTTACTTTTTCAAATCATAATAAATCAAGCCGTAAAAAAGTAAAAAGTTGAGGACCGGCCGTTTTAAGGTTTGAAAGGCGTTTGAATATCAAACGCGCCTTAAAAGTTTTCAATTAATCCTCAACCAATTACCATATTTAATCATTAATTTTTTTTATTTCAACGCTTCGTTCTGCGCGTTCATGAGCGTTTTTATTCCGCTATAGCCAAGTTCGATAAATTTATTCATAGTTTCGATAGAAAAAGGATCTTTTTCGGCGGTGCCCTGAACTTCTATGATTTCTTTTTTATCGGTCATAATAACGTTCATATCGACTTCCGCCTTGCTGTCTTCTTCGTAGCAGAGATCGAGCATCATTTCGTTGTCGATAATGCCTACAGAAACGGCCGCAAGCTGGGTGGTCATGGGGTTCGCCTTTAATTTTCCGGCTTTTACGAGACCGTCAAGAGCCGCTTTCAGGGCCACATACGCGCCTGTTATAGTCGCGGTGCGCGTGCCGCCGTCGGCCTGGATGACGTCGCAATCGATATAAATCGTGCGTTCGCCTATTTTTTTAGGATCGCATATGGTCCTGAGAACGCGGCCGATAAGCCTCTGGATTTCGAGCGACCTTCCGTCGGGCTTGCCTTTGGTGGAGGCGCGGGCGCTTCGGTCTTTTCCGGCGCGGGGAAGCATAGAGTATTCGGCGGTGAGCCAGCCGCCCTTTACTTCCGAGCCGGCATTCTGGGCTTTTACGAACGGCGGAACGTTGCCGTCTTCTATGGATACCGCTACTATCACCCTTGTATTGCCCATTTCTATAAGCACCGAACCCTCGGCGTATTTCAAAAAGTCGCGGGTTATCTTAACCGGCCTTAATTCGTTAGGTCCGCGTCCGTCAATTCTTTTCACAATTACTCCCCCTAATTATTGTAACAGGATGTCCCATACTTTTACGACCTTTATGTTTTGCATTTTACGTTTTAAAAATTTTTCTCCGATCCTTACGAAGTTGACCGACGCGTCGGTAAGATAAAAGCGGCGTTTGCCTTCTTTTTTGCTTTTATTCAGCAGCCCGCGAGCGCCGAGCGTTTCTTTGACGGCCATAGCGGTCTGTTTCGCCGAATTGATTATTTTCACTCCCGGGCCGCTCACGCCGGCTATTATATCACTTATGAGCGGATAATGCGTGCAGCCGAGTATGAGCGTGTCGATATGCTTGTCGTCGAATTCGCGCAGATATTTTTTTGCCACCAGGTCTATGATCTCGCCTTCGGTAAAGCCTTCTTCAACCAGCGGAACGAAAAGCGGGCAGTCTTTTTGAAAAGCCTTTATGGAAGGGTTTATGGCCTTGAGCCTTTCGGGATACGCGCCGCTCTGGACCGTTATTTTAGTTCCGATTATGCCTATCCTTCCCGTTTCGCTCATTTCGCTGGCGATCGCGCAGGCCGGATCTATAACACCTATGACGGGTATTTTGATTCTTTTTTTCACCTTCTTATAAGCGATAGCGGTAGACGTATTGCATGCGATGACTATCATTTTAACGTCGCATGCCTCCAGGAAATTAACTATTTCCATGGTATACCTTTCGACTATTTTCGGAGATTTGGCGCCGTAAGGGACGCGCGCGGTATCGCCGAAATATATTAGATTTTCACAGGGAAGGGCTTTTTGAATTTCCGAAAACACGGTAAGGCCGCCTAAACCCGAATCGAAAACGCCTATCGGGCGCGCGAGCGAAACTTTGTCTTTATTCTCTGCGGCTGAAGCCATTTATTAACGTTCCTTTTCATTACATCTGGTTTATCTTGTAAAAAATATAAATATGTTATATAATAAATTAAGTTAAGAAAAAAATCAATGAAAATTTTGGAGAGTTTATATAATGGACGCTAACAATCCGGTCAATATATCGGCTATCTTATATGAAATGACGCGCTTATCGCAATCGAGCACGCTGGTGGAAAAAAATCTTTTATACGTTATAGAATCCATTTCAAAGCTGTTTAATTTTTCCCATCTTCTTTTCGCCTATTACGACAACACATCTAAAAAGCTTATATCTCAGTTCGTGCTCGGTTTCAACGAAGAGGACTCCAAGCAGATTATTTCATCCGAGCTCGATATAGATCCGTCTTTTTTCAG
Organism: bacterium; assembly: GCA_029571125.1. Taxonomy (GTDB): domain Bacteria; phylum Muiribacteriota; class UBA9980; order UBA9980; family UBA9980; genus UBA9980. The sequence continues at coordinate 14,340 of JAKPTH010000015.1, read as the reverse complement.
CGTATCGTCAGTAAAGGTCCCGGTGGATCCCATTGCATATTTCAAAACGGTCAAAATCGAAGCCGAAAAGCATTTTTTCTCCAACCCCGAAGTCTCGGCCATGCTTTTAAAAAACGCCTTTACAAGCTATTTTTTAATGCCGATGCTGGCCTTCGGACGGCTTATGGGCGTTATCATCGCATTCAAAAAAGACGAGCGCGGACCCGGCGAAACTGCGCTGCAGAATCTTTCGATACTGGTGCAGATCGCCACGCTGATATCCGAAAATATCAACCTCAAAATAGCCGAAAGCCAGAAAATAACTAAAATGACGACTCTTTATGAAATATCTCAGCAGACCAAAAATATCCTGAAGCCGGCCGACGCCTTGAGCTCGCTCGTAGACGTCGTAAAAAGCCTCATAGACTATAACATATGCGCCCTTTACATAATGAACCGCGAAAAAAACGAGCTCGCGCTCAAGGAATTCAGAGGAAACGATCCTTCGTTTCTCGGCTCCGAAATCCCCATGGGAATTGGCCCCATAGGCGAAGCCGCCCAGTCGAAGATCCCGCTGCTTTCGCACCACGGCATATATAAGTCCTTTCTGGTCGTGCCCGTAATAGTGGATGAAAATCTCGTCGGAGTGATCGCTATCGGCAGTTATAAGTCCTACGCGTATAACGACGACGATAAGATAACCGTCAAAATACTGTCTTCTCAGATCGCTTCTATAGACAACCTTTTTCTTACGCTCTTAAATATCCGAACGTACACCGAATCCATTATGGAAAGCATGCCTCTGGGCATAATAACGATCGATATGAACGGCAACATAAATATAATTAACCAGATAGCGAAGCTGTATCTGAACCTCACCCGCTACAGCCAGCAGGACATAGTCGGCAGGAACTTCGCCGAAATCATTGACAGGGAATCCACCATTCCAGGCATACTCAGCGACTCGCTTTCCAAGGGGTTCGTGTTTGAAAACTTCGAAATTTACAATAAAAAGAATAAGATGACATTCGAAATAACTACTTTCCAGTTTAAAAATTCCGAAGGCGCGCGCCTGGGAATCGCGATGTTCATCCGCGACATATCGAAAATGCGCCAGATGGAAGAGCATATCCGCCGCACCGACAGGCTTTCGGCCGTAGGCGAGCTGGCATCCGGGATCGCGCACGAAATAAGAAATCCGCTCACCGGAATTAAAATGATGATACAGATCATAGACAAGGAATTCGAAAAGCGCGAGGCGAAGAGAAACCCCTATACAAGAGCGATATTAGATGAAATAGACCGTCTGGACAATATAATATCCAACCTTTTAAACTTCGCCCGCCCGTCCAAGCCGGAGTTCTGCGACACGCCGGTCATGGAAGTCATAGAATCCACTATATTTCTGCTGCAGTCGAAAATCGATTCCCAAAACATAACGATAATAAGAGAATATCCGGAAAAGCCGTTCATAATAAAATGCGATCCGGCGCAGATAAAGCAGGTGTTTTTCAACATCTGCCAGAACGCGATCCAGGCGATGAGCGACAGCGCTAATAAAATCATAAAAATTGCCACGCGCGAAGACGATCAAAATTTTTTGATTTCTATAAGCGATACCGGATGCGGCATTTCAATAGACAATTACAACCAGATATTCAATCCTTTTTTTACGACTAAAGACAACGGCACCGGCCTGGGCCTCGCGATCGTCCACCGCATTCTCGAAGAGCACCGCGCCAGCATTATAGTGGAATCCGAAATCGGCCGCGGCGCGACTTTTACGATTAAAATGCCGAAATCATATTAAAAAAACAGAGGAATTTATATGTTCGACGTAATAAAAAAACTTTGCAATCCATTGCTGGCGGTCTTTCTTATCGGCGCAAGCCTGTCTTTTTTGATTTCATGCGCGGGAGCCAAAGAGTCTTCGGCCCCGGGCCCGGAATCTGCAAAAGTGTCCGCCACTGAAGAAATTAAATTAAAATTCAACGGAACTAACGCGCTTAATTTCGTTTACGAACAGCTTGCGCTGGGGCCGCGAACTTCAAAAGACGGCAAGCAGACCGCGCTCCGCGACAGGCTGTCCTCTAAATTAAAAGCCCTGGGTTTTACCGTGGAGATCCAGCCGCTGAAAGGCGCTTCCGGCATGGGCGCGGGCGTAGATTTCTACAACGTGATAGCGGCCATGCCATGCCCGCAAAACGCTAAAGTTAGAATGTTCGGCGCGCATTACGACACAATTCCCATCGCCCCCAACGACCCCGACGCGTCGAAACGCATGACGCCCATCGCAGGCGCCAACGACGGAGCCTCCGGCGTGGCGGTTTTAATGGAACTGGCAAGAGTCATAGCCGAAAGAAAAAACTCGCTGAAGCATTCTATAAAACTAATATTCTTCGACGGAGAAGACTTTTACACCGGCACGGACAATATGTTTTACGGCTCAAGGCATTACGCCGCCGGCCTCGGCGCGGAAGAAAAATCGAAAATAGAATATTTCATACTGGCCGATATGGTGGGCGATTCGGATTTAAATATTTATCAGGAAATAAATTCGCTCCGGAAATTTCCGCAGCTCACCGCAAAACTGTTCTCCGCGGCGGACGCGCTCGGCTTGAAGGGGTTCCATGCGAAACCCGGGCATCAAATATTCGACGATCATATACCTTTCATAGAAGCCGGCATACCGGCGGCCGTTATAATAGATTTCGATTATCCATACTGGCACACGATTTCAGACACGGGCGACAGGGTTTCCGCCGATTCGCTGGCTCAATGCGGAAAGCTTTTTGAATATATGATTTTCGAAAATTAGCGTTTGAAATGTCCTCATTGAATAGCCGCGTAACGTGACGCCGTGAGTTTGCGCGGAAGGTTTTTTACAGTTCAAGATTCGTACATCGATATGAATCTGGTCATAAATTCTTTATGCTCTTCGGTTTCTTCGACTATTTTATTTACCATTTTTATATAACCGCTTCCTTCCGAAACGAAGGCGTTAACGATATCGCTTTCTACGAGCGAAGACTCTACGTCTTTAGCGAACGAGACGACAGATTTGGTGACGTATCTTTTTTCCCTTATTTCTTTAAGTTTCTCATGCACCGTATCTACCATCGTTTTAAGCGCCGCGTAATTATATTTTCCAAGAGTCCATTTATTAGGATTTTTTATAATTTCCTCTTTTAAATTCTTAAAAATTTTAGCATGTATGCCTTCCTGCGTGGCGATTCCGAACCACGCGAATTTCTCGTCGGGAAATATCTTGGCGCAAAGATCATAGTATTGTTCCAGCGAGGTTTCCAGTTCGACAAAAAGATCTACCATGGTCGTTAATTCGGTTAAATGCTTATCGGAATTCATACATACCTCCACTAAAAATCATTCGAAGAGTAAAATAACACAAAAAGGCTTTTTAGTCAACCTCGCCATTTAAAAGCGCCCGGAATCGGCATTTATCGGTTTCCGCCGTGAGCTTCGAATCCGGAGATGACATCGAAGAGTTCCTCGTCGATCGAGCTCTGCCTCAATCTGTGAAAAGAAAGGTTCAAATCTTCGAGCAGTTCGCCGATATTTTTTTCGGCGCGCTGCATGGCGGCCAGCCTGCATGCGTTTTCGCAGGCGAGAGACTCGGCGCAGCAACGGAACAATAAGACGAAAATATATTCGCGAACGAGAGCCAGCAAAGCGTCCGGCCCCGGCCGGATCACTTCGGGTATTTTTTTAGTCGGCCAGGGCATATTAATCAATTTGAAACGCCAATTTTCGTCGAGCGGAAGGAGTTTGGCTCCGGAAGGCTCATATGCCGAGCCGCGTATGGGACGATTATAAAATATATAAAGCGGAGTTTCGCCGTCATAAGCCTGCCTTGCGTCGTATTCAAGAATAACACGGCTTACCAGCGGAGTAATCGCCGCTGCAGACCACGGAACGTCGAACACCCCAGCAGTTTTAATGCCGATGTTTTCGAGGCAATAACGAATTCTTTCGCCCACGGCCCATATATTGCGAGGTACGCCGAACTTCGCCAGCTCCGCGGCGGCAAAACAGGCCAGCGCTTCGTTATACTGGCCGACAAGGCCCTGGTCCGAGCCTATAACTACGGCGTCAATTTTTACGGACGCCTTATCCGGCGTGGCCGCAGCATTTTTTTCGCCTTTTTCCGCTTCGCGCGCGCCGTTCTTTTCGAACTGGCGGAAATAAACGCAGAGCCCGAGTTCCACCGCCAGAAAATAATCGTCCAGCGACCGCAGCGCCTTTTCATACTGGCCGATGCTCGACGCGGCAAGTACTTTCATGGTGCGTACAACCGATTCAAGATCTTTAGCCCCGTGAATTTTTCTGCTCAAATTTTCAAGAGTATCGCTCATGGCTTTCTCCTAAATTGCGAAAGCGCTTTTTCGGCAGCCCCGAGAATCGCGTCGCGGCCTTCGCCGTCGAGTTTGCTTTGCGAAAAAAAACGTTTAAGCACGTGTTCCGGGAGTCCTGCCGCCGCTTTTTTTAAGGCGCGTTCGGCTTCTCTTATCGAATCGATAGGCACTTTATCCAGACAGCCGTTTATAAGCGCGAGAAGCACGACGATTTGTTCCGGGACCGACGCCGGATCGAATTCTTGCTGCTTCAGGCACTCTCTGATTCTACGGCCGTGTTCTATTATTTTGCGGGTGTTTTCATCGAGGCGCGCTCCGAAACGCGCGAAAGTCTCGAGTTCTTCGAACTGCGCGTAGGCCAGTTTAAGGTCGCCGGCCACTGAACGGTACGCTCCCCATTGCGCCTTTCCGCCGACGCGAGAAACCGATTTCCCGATATCTATGGCCGGAAGCACGCCGAGCTCGAAAAGTTTCGGCGAAAGGTAAATCTGGCCGTCGGTTATCGAAATGAGATTCGTGGGAATATAAGCGGAAATATTCTGCGCTTCGGTTTCGATTATCGGCAGCGCCGTGAGCGACCCGCCGCCAAGTTCGGGCCTTAGATGAGTGGCGCGCTCCAGCAGCCTCGAATGTATATAAAATATGTCGCCGGGAAAAGCCTCCCGACCCGGAGGGCGTCTCAAAAGCAGCGACAGTTCACGATAAGCCCTTGCGTGATGGGTCAAATCGTCGTAAACGATGAGCACGTCGCGGCCTTTTTGCATAAAGTGCTCCGCGATTGAAGTGGCCGCATAGGGCGTAATATACTGCAGGCCCGGAGGGTCGTTGCCCTCGGTTACGACCACTACGGTGTAGTCCATGGCGCCTTTTTCCTTAAGGTGCGCTATGACCTTCGCAACCGAAGAAGTCCGCTGGCCTATCGCGCAGTAAATGCAAATCACGTTCTGCCCGCGCTGATTTATTATCGAGTCAACGGCGATCGAAGTTTTGCCGGTCTGCCGGTCGCCCAGTATAAGCTCCCGCTGGCCTCGACCTATAGGAATAAGAGCGTCTATGGCCTTTATGCCTGTCTGAAGCGGCACGCTCACGGGAAGGCGGTCTGTTATGCCCGGCGCTTCGCGCTCGATAGGAAGGCGGCGTTCGAAAACCACGGGCCCTTTTCCGTCGAGAGGAGCGCCTATCGGGCTTACGACGCGGCCGATCAATCCGTCGCCGACGGGAATATCCATAACGCGTCCGGTCCGCTCGGCTTCGCTGCCGGCCTCCAGCAGCCAGTGATTGCCTAAAAGCACCGCTCCCACTTCGTCCTCGTCCACGTTAAAGGCTATACCGTACAATCCGCCCCTGAATTTAATAAGCTCTTCGAACCCCACTCCCGGAAGGCCCGAAACTCTGGCGATTCCGGACGAAACCCATGTGACAACGCCGGTTTCGCGAGGCACCAGCGCGTAAGAAAACCGTTCGCGCGCTGCCGAGATTTCGTCGAACGCGGATTTTATTAAATCGTCAAACCCTTCATGATACTGCTTCATCTATTTTCGCCACCGCATCCTTTTTCACGCTTAAAAAATCCTCGACGCTTTTTTCGAGTGCGCCAAGATAATCGGACACGCTCCATACGAACCTGTATCCTCCGGCAGTAAGCTCTATTCCGCAGATAAGGCCGGGCGAGGTTTCAAAGCTTAATTTCGCTCCCAAAGAAAAAACTTCGCCGAACAGGCTTTCGATTTCGCTTCGCCGCGACGCGGACAATTCAAAGGCGCTTCGCACCATCGCCGCGCCGGCCGAACGTTCCATCATAGCCGACGCCGCGCTTTTTTCCTTTTCGCCGAGAGCTCTAAGGCGCTTGATAAATATTTGAGTCATGCGCTCCTCCAGCGCATCGTCGGCAAGATCTGCAAGCGCCCTGCGCGCGGTTTCAAAAACTTCGCGCCTCACCGCCGCGACTATCTCTCGCCGCAATTCGCCGCGCTCTTTTTCAAGAGCGTCATTCAGCCTGACTCTGAGCGAATCGGCTTCGGCCCTCGCCTCGTCCAGCAATTGACGCCTGCGGTTTTCAGCCTCGTCAAGAGCCTTTTGCAGCATCGATTCACGGCGCGCTTCGAGCTCCTCCCGCTTTAAAATAAATTCGTTGCGGGCTTTCATGGACGCTTCCGCTTCGGCGCGCGCCTCAATAAGCTGCCCCGAAATTTTTTTCTCCCTCTCGTCGATCGCCTCTAAAATCGGGCCGTAAAGAAATTTCTTCAAAAGCCATATCAGTATTAAAAAATTAACGATCTGGGCTATGAGGGTAAACCAGTCGATAAACATATCCGCCTCCTAAGGCTTCGCTATAAAATGGTTCCAGAAAGGATTGGCGAAGATCAAAATTATCGATATGACGAAACAGTAAATAGCCATCGATTCTATCATCGCAAGGCCCACGAAAAGCGCTCGAGTTATAGAAGGCGCGGCGTCCGGCTGCTGCGAAAGCGAAGTGAGCGCCGTAACGATGGCCTTCCCTTCGGCTAAAGCCGGCAATACGCATCCTAAGACGACCGTAAGCGCGGAGGCTATGATAGAAGCCAGCGCGATAATGGTAAGATTGTCCATAGTGTCTCCTTTCGGCCGCGATAACGGCCATTTATTCCTCGTGAGTCGCCGCGGCGATAAACACCGTGGCGAGTATGGTGAAAATATAAGCCTGCACGATTCCCGTAAGCAATCCAAGGGCGATCACCGCTATCGGAAAAACAAGAGGCGCTATCGAAATTAAAAGCGCGAGCACCATCGAGCCGCTCATTATATTGCCGAAAAGGCGGGTGGCGAGAGCCAGCGTACGGGTAATCTGGCTTATGACGTGAAATGGAAGCATTAAAAAAGTCGGCTGCACGAAAGTTTTAAGATAGCCGTAAAGGCCCAGCTCCCTTATTCCGAAAAACGGCACCGCGAAAAACACGCATAACGAGAGCGCGGCCGTAGTGGAATACGAACCGGTCGGCGGCTCATAAAAAGGAAGCACCGTGGCGAGATTTGAAACCGCAATGAATAAAAACAGCGTGCCGATAAATCCGATATAGGCATCCGGCCTGCTCAGGCCGACGCCTGATATGACGTCTTTTAAAGCGAGCACGATTATTTCGAGGCCGCTCTGCCAGCGTGAAACGTGAACGCCTTTTGAAACGCCTCGCGTTATAAGCCGCGCGGCAATAGCCATGGCTGCCATTAAAAGCCACGTCGTCACAAGCGTCATATTAACGGTTACGAAGCCGCCGTGCCATATGACAACTTCGTCGGGGCTGATTCTCATACAGAACTCCTCGCCTGCTTAGCGCCTGCCCGCTCGAGCTTCCGCCGGAAATAAAATGAATTTAATCCCTGCATGCGACGCGAAAAAGCCCAGCAGGCATGCAAGCAGTCTTTCATAGCCGTATTGCGAAAAAAGATAGAAGCACGAGAGCGCGACGGCGCTCCTTATAAAAAGGCTTCCCAGAAACCAGTAAAAAGGCTTTTCCGAAGCGACGCCTTTTTTTATGGTCCACCACAGACCGCCGTAGAAAAAAAAGCCCAGCGCGACGCCCGCGAAAGCCGAAAGCGCCAGAACAAAAGCGTTATCCATCGCACTCCCCCTTCGAATATTATTTAATTTCATTGTCGTTTTTCATTTTATTTTCTTCATTGCGCTCTGCGCTGTCGTTTTTTATTTTATCCCCTTCTTTTTCGACCCAGCGCCAGGCGCACGCGCAGCCTATGAAAAGCCCGAGAGCCATCAATGAAAGCGTCCACGAGTGCGGGGACGGATAGTTTTTATCGAGCCAGAGCCCGCCCGCTACGCCCGCAAGCATGGGAACCGAAACCGCCCAGCCTATAAAGCCGTATTTAACGAAGCCCAGCCAGACGTTACTTTTCGAATCGCGACGCCCGTCGAGTATTATTTTTTCTTTAGTTTCGACCCGCTTGATAAATTCTTCGCGGGAATTTCGGTTTTTATTTTCACCGCTTTCATTCATTCTGCAACTCCGCGAAACGTCTTATCAGCGCCGTTTCAAATTTAGCCAGAGTTTCGCGAACGCCGCTTTCGCGTTCGTCGAAGGTAAGAAATTCTTTTTTTACGGCCGCGCGCAATTCGCCGAGCGCCGCGCCGCCGATGGCGTTTCTTACGGAAACGGTCACATCCGCTCCGGCCTTTACGAGTATGCCTTCGTCTATGGCCACATAAACCTCGCCTTCTTCTTCCGTTTCATATCTCAATATGCCCGGCGCCAGAGCCGCCACGCAGTCGAGCCTTTGCGGCCAAAGCCCGAAAGAGCCCTGACGCGTTTCCGAAACAATCCTTTTTACGCCGTTTTTCGCGGCATAAACCCTGAACGGCAAAAGTATTTTAAGCCGCATCGAAGTTATTTCCACTTCATTTCACCGCGCTTTCTTTAACTCCGCCGGAAAGGCTTTGCGTGGAATCATGGTGCGCCGTGGCCTTTGCGGCCTTTAATTTTTCGCGGGCCTCGTCCACGCGGCCTATCATATAAAGCAGGCTTTCCGGACAGCCTTTGAATTCGTCGGCCAGAATGCTTTCGCAGCCGTCAAGCGCGTCGGCGAGCCCGACGCTTTTCCCTTCCATGCCGCTGAACTGGCCCGTCGTGAAAAAAGGCTGCGTAAGAAACCTTTCGAGCTGCCGGGCGCGGAAAACTATGCCGCGGTCTTCGGGAGAAAGCTGCTCCAGCCCGAGCATAGCGATAATGTCCTTGAGCTCTTCGTATTGCGCGAGAGTGCGCCGTATCCGCTGCGCTATGCAATAATGGCGCTCTCCGATTATAGACGGGATCGCCATCGCCGACGACGAAGCCAGCGGGTCGATGGCCGGATAAAGCCCCTCGCTGGCGCGTTTTCTGGACAGAACTATGGAGGCCGAAAGATGCGAGAATGCATGCACCGCCGAAGGATCTGTAAAATCGTCGGCGGGAACGTAAACCGCCTGAATAGAAGTGATGGCGCCAGTGTCAGTATTGGATATGCGCTCTTCGAGCTGCGACAGGTCGGTCCCCATGGTGGGCTGATAGCCAAGGCGGGACGGCATATTCCCCATGAGCCCGGAAACTTCGGAGCCCGCCTGTATGAAGCGGAAAATGTTATCCATCAACAAAAGCACGTCGCGCCGCTCGTCGTCGCGAAAATATTCGGCCATGGTCAGCGCGGCGTGCCCCACGCGGAAACGGCTTCCGGGCAGCTCGTTCATCTGGCCGAAAACCATCACCGTATTATCCAGAACGCCGGCGTCCATCATATCGCGATAAAGCTCTTCGCCCTCGCGGCAGCGTTCGCCGATGCCGCAAAAAATGCTCACGCCCTCGTGGCGCTCGACCATATTATGTATCATCTCGGTAAGAAGAACGGTTTTGCCGACGCCCGCGCCGCCGAAAAGCCCCGCCTTGCCGCCACGTTCGAGAGGCATGAGCACGTCTATGACCTTGATTCCGGTTTCGAAAATCTCAGATTTGGTGCAGCGCCTTGCCAGCGGTGGAGGCGCCTGGTGTATGGAGCGCCACGCGACTCCTTCGGGCGACGGTTTACGGTCTATAGGGTTTCCGAAAACGTTGAACATGCGCGAAAGGATGTTTTTTCCTACCGGAACCTTAATAGGCCCGCCGCTGTCGGTTACTTGCATTCCCCTTGCGAGCCCCTGCGTGGGCGTCAGCGCGATTCCTCGGACGCGGCCCCGTCCGAGCTGAGACATCACCTCTATAGCGACCGAGCCGCCCTCGCCCGCGCGCAAAAGCGAATACACGCAAGGCGGGTTATCTTTAAAATAAACGTCAACCACGCTTCCGCGAACTGAAACGACGGACCCTTTATTATACGCGCACGATTTCGTTTCCACGTTCCCTCCAAAAAAATAACTTATAAAAGGCCGCCCGAAAATCCGGACGGAAAAAGCGAAAAAATCCCGGGCGCGTTTTGAATGCGGCAGGATTTTTCGGATGCTTTTAAAGCTTTATAATCAATTTTAGAAACGATGAAAAAATTTAGTATTTTAATACTAAAAAACGGAATTGCATTTGAAATTAACAAAAAAAGAGCAACCATATAATCGCCTTCAATTTTTAAATTTCCGGCCTCTTATATATTAATTTTACTACATCAGGAAAATAATTACAACAGTTTTTTTATTTTCCGCCTGAATCGGCTTCCCTGAATTCTTTTAAAAGCTGTTCGAAGGTGGTTCCGGCGGCTTCGAGTTCCTCGTCGAGTATGGACATCGATTTATTGTTTTTCCATTCTTCGTATTTTTTAGCTTTCCATGTTTTTATTTCTTCGGCTTTTTTCATTTCGTTCTGCTTTTTAAGCAGCAGCTCGTATTCTTCACGCTGCTTTTTCTCTTCGGCGGCTCGTTTTATAGCCATCTGGCGCTTGGATTCTTTTATCGAGGAAAGCAGTCTTTCGTTTAGCTGCGATGCGATGGCCTCGCAGTTTTTCTTTAATTCGGGGGCCTGAAAGCTGTAAAGTTCATGAAAAGCGAGAGCCGAAGACGTCGAAGCCTCATCGGAAACGGCGTTCAATTTTAAATACGGACGAGCGTAAGCCGCGGCGGAAACTACGAAAAGCGTATCGGCTTCGTTTTTGGAAAAAGCGGCCGCTATTTTAAAGCATACCGAAAGCCCGGCGTCGTAGTTGTTTTCAGCCGCCACGACATCGGCGTTTTTTAAAATCGCCGTCAATAAGCAGTTTTCAATTTTCTTTTCGAGGATTTTCTTTTCTTTCGCGTCATAATTAAAAGCGTCCAATTTAATCGAAAGGTTCAACCGTATTTTTTCAGAAAACCTTTCCGGCACGCCTGCCGCAAAAGCCTGAAAAGCCGATGCGAGCGCAAAAAAAAACGTTAAAGCAGTTAAAAAAAATAATAAGATGCCTTTTTTCATTACGTGAAATCTCCTTGAAAAATTATGCTTTCTATTCGAGGTCTTCCGCTTCTTTATCGGCGATTTTTTTAGAGCGCTCCCTTTTATAAACGGTTTCATCGCCGTGGTCTCTGGTGGCCAGGTTGAGGCCGGCGGTATTTTTTCGCGCGGATTTTTTAACCGCTTTTGCCAGGTCGAATTTTTTTACGATCTTTTTTTTCTTTTTTTTCATTTCAATCCAATGCCGTTTAAAAACTCCGCCGCATTAAACTTTAATCGGACGTACCCGGCCTGGTAAGCTCTTCCAGGCGGCTCAGGTACGTATACGCCTCATCGTCGCTCGCTCCGCACATTTCAACGGAAGGCTCCAGCCCGCGGCATACCGCCGGACGTTCCGGCCTGGCGAAAAGCGAGCAAAGGTTGTTTTCGTCGAGCTGGACGCAGCGGACGCCGGCCGGCTTTCCGTAAGGCATTCCGGGTATGGGCGAAGAAATCGAAATCGCGACGCAGCAGGCCGCGCAGCCTTTCCGGCAATTCACAGCGGCCGCTCCCGCGAATTAATTGCCTTTGAAATAAAAGCGCTTTTAATCATTTTATGACCTTGTTGATCTGTTTTTTTATTCCCTGGCCGGCTTTTTCAAGCAGGTTCGCGCCGCCGTCGAATATCTTTTTGCCGCCCTCGATAACCTTTTCTCCGGCGTTTTTTATTCCGGACGGCGTTTTATTGATCTCATATTCTTTTTTTATCATGACTTTATCGTTATTGACCTTATCGCGAAGCTCCGCGGAAGTCTGCTCGAATTTAACCGTAGTGCCGGCTTCGCTGATATCTTCCGTATTGTCTTCTTCATCGCCTGCTTTAGTCATTTTATATGTAATCACTTCCGAACTTTCGCCGGCGGAAGCCGCTTTCGGAGCTTGTTCCGCGGCCACGGGCTCTTCGGGCGGCATTTTCTTTTCTACGGGCGCCGCCGGCGGCTCTTCCGCTATAACGTTAATTACGACAGGTTCGGCCGGTTTCGCCTGGACGGGCGAGGTTTCGGCGGCGGCATGCACGGCTGTTTCGGCCGTGGCGTCGATTTTAACGGAAGCTTTTTCCGCGGGTTCCGATTTTTTAGGCGGTTCCGGCGGCGTCTGCGAGACTACTTCTGAAGTGAGGTCCGCTTTAGCCGGCAGTGCGATTGAAAGTTCGCCCGTATGGCCGGTTTTAATTTCCGCCGCGACGGAAGCTTCGGCCGTTTCATCCTTAACGGCCGGCGCTTGCGGTCCGGCGGGCGGAAGAGCTTTTGCCGCGCTCTGGACGCCTTTTGAATCGGAAATTTCGCTCTTGCCTTTCTGCGCGTTCTCTTCGGCTTTTAAATTTTTATGTTCGTTTTTATATGATTTTTCTTCCGCCTTAGCCGTCTTTTCTTCCGTTTTGGAGGGTTTTTCTTCCGTCTTAGGCGCTTTTTCCTCGGGTTTCGAAGTTTTTTCCGCCGCCCTGGAAGTTTTTTCGTCGGTTTTCGCGGGCCTTTCATCGCCCTTTTTGGCCGCGGCTTTTTCTTTCGTTTTAGCGTGCTGCTGAGGTTTTTCTTTTTTCAGGTTTTTAAGCGGCGCGGAGCTGAGCTGCCCGGTTTCTTCGGAACTTTCGATTTTCGACGCTTCCTGGCCGCCGGAAGGCGCATTGTAACCGGCCGCGTATTTTCCGGCAAAATAAAAGCCTATGATGACGAGCACGACTATGGCAAAATCGCGCGCCGTAGACAGAGCTTTGCTTTTAATTTCGCCGTATTTTTCTTCTCCGAGAATGACTCTCACCAGAAATTGAACGAAAAACAGGCCGAGCGCTATTAATACAATTAAAGTTACCGGCTCCACCTTAATATTTTTTATGACTCCCGAAGTGGTAAGAGCGGTCATAAAGCCTATAAAAACAACCATCAAACTGAGTATTTCTTTGAATAAAACGAGTTTATCTTTAGGGTCGGACATTTTTCGCACCTCTTAAGTTAAGCCGGGCCGCCGCGGCATCGAGCGCGGCAAAGGCCTTTAGTATATATCTGACTATTAATGCAATTATCATTCAATATTCTATTTTACGCAGTTTATTTTAACATAACTACGCTTATTTTTCAAATGTATTTTCATGTTTTTTACTTTCAGAAGCATAAAAAGCAGGCGCTGCCGAAACCCGGCCAATAAAAAACGGCCTGTTTACGGGCCGTTTTTTAGTTTCGGGCTTTATGTTAAAACTACTGTTCGTCGGTTTTGGTCATTCTAATCACTTCGGAAAGAGTGGTTATTCCCTGAGCGGCCTTTGCCAGTCCGTCATAGCGCATGGTCTTCATCCCGGACATCCTCGCGGCGCGCTTTATTTCCTCGGTCGAATGGCCTTCGAATATCTTATGCCTGATTTCGTCGTTCATCATCAGAACCTCGTGGATTGCCATTCGTCCTTTATAGCCGGTGCTTACGCACGAAGCGCAGCCTTTGCCTTTATAAAATTTAACTTTGCCCGGGGCAAGTTTTATGCTTTTCAAAACTTCTTCGTCGGGCTGGTACTCCTCCCTGCAGTTAGGGCAGATGCATCTTACGAGCCTTTGCGACACGATGGCGATTATAGTGGAAGTCAAAAGGAAAGGCTGTATTCCCATTTCTATAAAGCGGGTTATGGTCGAGGCCGAATCGTTGGTATGCAGAGTGGACAGCACAAGATGACCCGTAAGCGCGGATTCGATTGCGATATTGGCGGTTTCCAGATCTCTTATTTCGCCGACCATTATAACATCGGGGTCCTGGCGCAATATAGACCTGAGCGCGGTGGCGAACGTATAATTGATATCGGAGCGTATCTGGACCTGATTGATAAGCGAAAGTCTGTATTCCACCGGATTTTCAACGGTAACGATATTTATTTCAGGCGATTTGATAAGATTGAGGCCGGCGTATAGAGTGGAAGTTTTTCCGGAGCCTGTAGGGCCGGTGACCAGAATTATGCCGTTCGGATGCTTCAGGGACTTTTTGAAGTGCTCAAGATTCGCCGGGGAAAATCCTATGCTGTCGATTCCGATCTGCACCGAAGAACGGTCGAGAAGCCTCATGACTATCTTTTCGCCCCATACGATCGGCAGCGTGCT
>JAKPTH010000011.1 GCA_029571125.1 bacterium | reverse complement strand
CTGGTGAACTCGACAAAATGTTGACTAAAATAGCCGATTTCTATGATCAGGAAGTCGATACCGCGGTAAAGGGTCTTACATCGGTTATAGAACCGATAGTCATCGTGTTTATGGGTATCGTAATAGGCGGCATAGTCATGGCCATATTCATGCCGATGCTTGAACTCGTCAATAGCGGAACTAAATAACGGATAAAATTTTAATTTTTTATATTTATCATTGACAAAAAAAATACCGTTTGCTATAATTAAAATAGAGTAGGGGAAACTCTAAAATTTAAGAAAGGGGGAAGTTCTATGATGAACAAATTAAGAACTAAAGGCAGCGCAGGTTTCACATTAATCGAACTTATGATTGTTATCGCGATTATCGGAATTCTCGCTGCTATAGCAGTTCCTAACTTTAACCGCGCACGCGCGCAGGCGAAGAAAAAATCATGTGTCGCCAACATGAAAACTATCGAAGGTGCCGTCGAATTATACCAGATGGAAAACGGTACTCAGCCTAACCTTACCCCGCAGACGCTTCAGTCGAACGGCTATCTTAAAGCCGAACCTAAATGCCCTTCCGATACCGCATCGGCTTATGTAATATCGATCGGTTCGGGTACCGGCGCTATGACTGACGTAACATGCCCTGCAGCAGGTAACTACAACCACGGTAAACTCAGCTTGCAGGAAGGCGCAGACAAAACGAAAGGCCTGTAATTATAAGCTTATACTATCATAAATGAATAATTTATAGCGGCATCTTAAGGGTGCCGCTTTATTTTTATGGCATTTTTTTTGCGCGTCGGTTTTTTATGCGGCGCCCGAGGAAACTTTATGGATTGTTCAGGCTTGAATAAAAATATAATAATATTTTCTCTGCTTTTATTTATAGCGGCTTATAGCGCGGCTATTTATCCCTGGATGATGGACGACGCTTTTATTTTTTTCAGATACGCCGAAAATTTCTCTGACGGCCATGGTTTCGTTTATAATCCGGGCGAAAGAGTCGAAGGCTGCACTTCTTTTTTATGGCTTTTGATATTGTCCGTTGCCGCACTTTTTAATTATGATCTTTTATGGTTTTCAAAAATAATTAATTCGTTTTTGTGCGCCGCCCTTGTTTATATGGTGGCGAATTCGCACCGGCATATCGAGCGTTTCGATGCGTTTATGTCTTCCGCCGCGGCCGCCGTGGCTTTCACATCGGGTATTTTCGCGCCATGGCTTTCTTCCGGCATGGAAGTGCCGCTTTTTTCTTTTATATCTATGGCGGCGTATTTTTATACTATAAAAGCTGAAACTAAGTTGGAATATGGCATCTGCGGAGTTTTTCATGCCATGACATTAATAGCCAGGCCGGAAGGCATTTTTCTCGCAGCTCCTGCAATGCTTTATCTGTACTGGAATCACAAACGTC
Organism: bacterium; assembly: GCA_029571125.1. Classification (GTDB taxonomy): domain Bacteria; phylum Muiribacteriota; class UBA9980; order UBA9980; family UBA9980; genus UBA9980. The sequence goes on along the minus strand of JAKPTH010000011.1, from coordinate 5,951 downwards.
GAAAAGATTATGGAATTTATGTTTCGCTCTTTAAATTAGCATTGATTTATGCGCCTTATTTTTTGTGGCGTTATTTTTATTACGGCTCTTTACTGCCCAACACTTTTCATGCGAAAGTCGGCCTGGGATTAAGCCAGCTGGCCAGGGGAGCCGGGTATTTTTACGATTTTTTCAACGCGGCGGCTCCGCTTTTGATTTTACTTTCCGCAGCGTTTTTTTTCGTCATTAAGAGGCGTTTCGAAGACCGACATATAACGCTTTTGGGAATATATGCGATCATGAATATTATATTCGTTATTGCCGTCGGCGGCGATTTCATGTACGGGTTCAGATTTTTTGCGCATCTTATTCCGCCGCTCGCCATTATAAGCGTTTATGCTCTTTCGATGATATTTAAAAGTGCCGTAAGATTCAAAGCGGCGGTCGTTATAGTTATTATATACGGCTTGATACAGTTTTATGTTCATCCTGAAATTTGCGGCATATCGAATTCAAGCCCCGTGGAATTCGGCCGTGAAGCGGGCCTGTTTTTAAAAAGCGAAGCCGCTTCAGATGCTTTGCTGGCGATAAATACCGCCGGAATAATACCTTATTATTCAAAGCTCAGGACCGTCGATATGCTCGGGCTTACCGACCGTCATATAGCCACGAGCCCGGTCGATAATTTCGGCGCCGGCCCGGCAGGGCACGAAAAAGGAGATGGGGAATATATTTTAAATAAAAAGCCGGATATTATAGTCATGGGAAATTTTGAAGGTTCAAGAATTCCCGTTTACAAATCAGACCGTGAGATTTTTCTTAATGCGGGCTTTAAGACGAGCTACAGTTTAAAAGTGCATAAAATTTCCGTACGCGATCAAAACGGCAAGAGCGTCGAAAAATTTTTTTATTATTTCGAAAGAAAAAAATGATTTCAAAATGCTTGAGAAGCTAAAGATCGACGCCGTAATCGATGCTTTTGAGTACGTTCAAAAATTCTTCTTTATCCGCCCCGTCGTATGCGGGCGAACCGATCTTTAACTTATCTTTATTAAGGCTGAAATTAAAGTTGAATTTATTGAAATCGTAAATTCTATTAGGGACTATATCTTTTTTTGAAACTATATCCAGCCGGCTTAAATTTATAAACCTTCCGTTTTTAAGGCTCGCGGCGCCCTGAAGATCGCCGGGCTTGTTCTTTGCATTGAAAGAGCTTTTGAAGTTTACGTCGAATACGCCGTCGACGTATTTTGAGGCCCTCGGATTTTGAACGTAAATATCGCTTAAATTGATGTTTTGCGCTTCAAAATTCATAAAACTTTCAAGCGAAGAACTGGCGAAGTCGGATTTAAAATCCAGGCGCGCTTCCCCGGTCAGGAGCTTCAGCTTGCAGATGCCGTTGATTATAGTGTTCTGTACGGTAAAGTAAGCGTTGAGCTCGGATATTTTTATGAAAAGTTCGACGTATTTGTTGTCAAAATATCTTACGATGCCTTCGCTGATCGAAAAATTACCCGTAATGACTTTTTTTTGTGAAAGATGTATATCGCCGTGAAGGTTTCCTGAAATGGAAACTGGAATAGCGCGGTATAAAAAAGAAAGCAGTAAAATTTTAGATGCGCCGCGCAGAGCGAAATCGAAGTCGTTAAGTTCGAAAGAGCCCGTGGCGGAATCATAAATGAAATTGATGCCGCCGTCGACGTTTTCGATGTTTATGCTGAAAGGCAGCGGATAGAGTGAAATATCGGGATAACTAAGCTTGAGCTTTATTTCCGTGGATATTCTGACGCTGTCTGATGAGCTTATTTTAAGCTCCAGTTTTGATTTGTTTTGAGCCTGTATTCTTGAAATGAAATTTAAAAATTCATAGGAAGATTTTCCGGCAATTATTTCCGAAAAATCGATATTTTGAATTTTTACGTTTACGCAATAATTTTTTAGCGATTTCTTTGAAAAAGACGCATTGAAAAAAAATGGCACGTTGCCGATAAAACCGTAAGAATCGGTAAATTCGATGCTTTCGTCTCCGATAACAAAATTGCCTCCGGCGTCGCTTATTTCAAGTATTTCGTTTTTTACCGGAAGCGAAAGTTTACATTTTGAAAAATTACCGCTGCCTTTAAAGCCTGCGTTGTCCGAAGAAAGCTTTAACGTTACGCTCAGGCGGCCGGCGCTGGCCGCGGATATCAGTTTTTCTATCTCGTTTTCGCTGAAAATCATATAATCTTTTACTTCGGTGACGGGGATTTCCGAAAAATTTACGCTTATATCTCCGCCGTTTTTTATCTGCGTTATGTCGCAAACTCCGTTGATGCTTACTTTAGAGCTCATGAGGCTGCCGTTTATATCGTTGAAAGAAATTTTCGAGTTTATGAAGTTAAGCTTTCCGCTTATATTGTTTATATTTTTATAACCCGCATCGCCTTGCAGCATTGCATTTGAAAGGGTAAGCTCGGCGTAAGTCTCGGGATTTTCAAGCTGCCCTTCGATTTTTATGAATATTTTTGCGTAACCAGCCGGAGAATAATGCGACAGAAAGTTTTTAAGTTTTGAAAAAATATTTGAAAAATATGAAAGATCGAACTTTGAAGATGAAAATTCTACCGAAAGCGAACGGCTTTTAAAGTCGACATAACCCGATATGCGCGAATCTAAATTGCCGTCCGGCCTGCCGTTGTCGGCTGCCGGAGCTTTGGCGGTTTCTTCAACTATCAGTCTGCCGTTATGGATTTTGAAAATGAAATCGGCCTTTAAAAAACTTTTAAACGGCTGATAAACAAATGAAAAATCTCTAGCGCTTCCGCTTATATCATAAAAAGAAACGAAATTGGACAAGTCGCCGCTTACGCTTTTAAAGCAAAGGTCTATTTCGGCCGTATTGAAATCGAAATATTTTGATTTCATTCTGTTTTTGAAAAGTTCCAGCGGCAGCGATCGGGAATTGAAAATATATTCTTTGCCGGATGAATTTTTTAGAGATATTTCAGTGCTTGCGGTTCCCTGCGATAGCCGAACTTCCGAAGAGATCAGGCGCGGAGTCCTGTCGGTAAAGCCGTACTCGAAAACCGCGTTTTCGGCTTTGAAGGGTCTATCGAAATTAAAGCCCATAAAACCGTCGCACTCGAAAGAAGACTGGAAAGCCGTTTCGATTTTAGAGACCTTTATGCCGTATTCGTACAGCTTTTCCGCAAGCTGCTTCATGGTTGGCGCTATTTTGGAATAAGCCGCCGCGGCCGATTTTTTTTCTATAATTATTTTAACGTCGCAGCCGGATAATTTCAAAAAATTATAAACCGGACTGAATTGTAGCGTAATTTCTTCGGCGGCGAGCATTTGGCCTTCCGCGAGATTTATAACGGCTTTATTTATTTTAAGTTTACCGTCGAAAGAAAAAGAATATCCGGATGCGCCCATGGACGATTGAAGCGCTGGTCCGAGCCGCGATAGCCTGTAAAAAAATATTAAGGCCGCAAGCAATGCGATCGAAACCGCGAGCAGCCCGATAATTACAATACGGTTTTTAATAGTTTGAAACACGGGGGCGTCTTTAAACATAGAGGTAAAATATATCAGTAAAATTATTAATTGTCAATTTTTTATTTTTATGTTATAATTCATTCCGTTATGAGCGAATCAAATCTTGCATCCAATTTAATAAACTATTCTCTAAATTCGGCTGCCGGGATCTACAAACAGGTTCTTACGCACATTATAGTCTGTCAGTGCGCGGTAGCCGTTTCGGATTTCGACCGCGTTACGAGTTCGGTTGAAAATATAAGGGCGCTCAGCGCCGGCGACGAAGAATGCCGTAAGATGCTCGGCGATATAGATATCATCATAAGCGATAAAGAATGGACTTTTTCAGAATACAAGCAGAAGAACCTGCTGTCTAAAATTAACCGGTATTTTGAATATTGCTATGAAAACGTTTCGCTCGGGTTGACCGATGAAAAATTCGCTTCTCTCTATCTTGAATTTATCAAAAGCAGGCTCGAGATGGAATTCGGTTTTTCATATCTGGCACTGGCCCGGTATTATATGGCTTCGGGTAATTATGAGCTCGTTTTCAATATCATTGAAAGCGTTATCAATAAATTTCCGGATTCCAAGTATGAATACCTGGCCCTCTGCGATCTTATGGAAATTTATAAAATGGAATATCAGTCGCTGGAGCGTAACAACGAAGAATTCGGTCAGATCATCGAAAAAATAGTTCAGATTCTGCTTTATATTTTAAAAAGCTATTCATACCAGCCGCGTTCCTTTTATACCATTATAAAATTCGCATATATAGTTTTCAGGTACGAGCGCGGAGTCACTTCGCTTTCATTTTATGAAAAACTTACAGAAGTTTACGGCGAAGGCATATACGAAGAAGAAATCAAACTGGAATTCGTAAATTATTATATAGGGCGGGCAAAGTACAAAGACGCTATAACTTACCTTAACGAATACGAAAATATATTCGCTAAAACCACCAGGAAAAATATAATAAATCTTTATAAGTTCGAATGTTACATTTCTTTAAAAGACTCGATTAACGCTCATAATATTTATAAAGCCATCGACGAGAAAAGCTATAACGAAAACAACGACGCTCTGATAAAATTATACCATCTTGTCGCTAAGTTCGCCTCGCTTTTAGAAGAAGCGAATTGCCTGAAAGACGCCATATCGGTTTATGAAAAGATTTATAAAAACGTTCCTTTGAAAAAGCTCAAGGAAGAAGCGCTTTATAAGCTTGTTACGCTGAATATAAATCTATATTTTAACAACAAAGAAAAAATGCCCGAAGAGATAAAGAATATAGCCCGCGGATATTGCGTCAGCTTTATGTCAAAGTATTGCAAGTCGGCTCATATGGATGAGATAAAGCTCATTTATGACGGGCTTAATATTAATTCGGCCGTGAAATTAGAGCCGGTTCAGCCAACACAGGCGGCGGTTAAAACGGATTCTGAAAACGTTGCGCGCGATAAAAAGCCGGTTCCTTCGCCGGGGGCGCCTGATAATTTAACTGAAAGTTTCGAAAATAAAAAGCAGCCCGACGTATTGGTCAAGAAAGCTCCTCTGATAGAAGTTCAAACCGGAGCGGCCATTAAAATGACATCAGGCTCGACGGGTTCCGGAATTAAAGGCTTTTCGTCAGCCGTGCCGGCCGCCGTACAGGCGCCTGACGCAAAAACGCCCGGGATAAAACAGGAAAGCGTGCGGCCGGAGAGGAAAGAACCGGAAAGCCGCAGGCAGCTGATCGAAGCCGCTAAAACCCATCTTGAGCCCGCCGGCAAAAAAAATGAAAAAGAAGAGGGCGTTTTAAAAACCGATAGATCGCCTTCCGTAGACGTTTCGATCGAAAAAAAAGCTTTTAAGCCCGAAGGGTTCGATTATATTAAATTTTTATTATATTCATCCGCCGCCGCGGTTTATCTCTACGTCTTTTTTTTGCTGCCGTCAGCTTCTATCGCGGTTTTTTATTCGAAAATGCTTCTGAGTTATTTTCCGATTCTCGCCCTGACGGGAGCGTTGCTTTATTCGTTATTTAAGAAAATGAAAATATTCGAGTGATTTTATGAAAAGTAAGCTATTCATATTTAAAAAAGCTTATTCCGTCGAATCGCCCGGGCATTATTACGCCGCGCTAGCCGTAGACGAAAAAGGGATCATAAAAAAGGCTCTCAGCCGTGAACAAGCCGTTGAAATGCAGAACGCTTCTCCCGAAGGGTTCGAGATTATCGACTTTTCAGATTATTATTGCCTTCCGGGATTTTTCGATTCCCATACCCATTTTATGCAAACCGGCTATAATTCAATGGCCGTCAGATTCGAAACCTGTACGTCGATCGCCGACATCAAGCGTCTCTTATCTTCGAAGATAAAATCGAACGGGCTCATAACGGGTTCTGAAAAAATGCCCGCGATTGTTTTAGGCCACGGCTTCGATGAAACCAATCTGGCCGAAAAGCGCATGCCCG
>JAKPTH010000009.1 GCA_029571125.1 bacterium | reverse complement strand
TGTCCTTCGCCGAATATGAAACCGTCCCGGACGACGCCGGCGTCATATCGCAAACCTACCTGCATGCGAACAGCGACGGCTCTCCCGATAAAAGATATTCGAACAACCCGCAGATACCTGTCGTTTCTTACGGGCTGCTCAAGTTATATTCAACCGGGGGATTGGAAATAAATCTGATGGTCTCGAATAATATTATCGCCGAAAAATTTTTTAACGATCTTTCTTCATGCATGAAAAGCATCAGTTCGAGGCTTTTGCCGTAAATGCGGCGCGGCCCTACTGAACATTTGGGGCGAGCTTCGCCAATTCCGCCTTGCATTCATCGAATTCGGGGCAAAGTTCCAGGGCGCGGTTATAGTAAAACGCGGCCTTTTCGCGGTCGCCTCTCTGACGGTATGTGTTAGCGAGCCTAAAGCAATACTCGTCGTTATCGGGAAAAAGCCTTAAAGCTTCCTCGTAATATTTAACGGCTGAGGCGTAGTCATCAATTTGATAACAGCAGTTTGCCAGTTCAAAGTAATAAAAATTATTATTCGGATCTATATCAACAGCTTTTTTCAAATATTTGACCGCTTCGGAATAGCCGTTCCGGGCTATCTTGATCCTGGCCGTCTGATAGTAATATTCGGATTTTGAGTCATCGATCGATAACGCGGTATCAATATTTTTAAGAGACCTATCATAGTCAATTAATTCAAGATACGCGCAGGATAATTTGTAATAGTAGCCGGCGGCGTAAGCAGTAGCTTGCGCGGTTAATTTTTCATAGTCGGCGGCGGCGGCCTTAAAATTCGCGATGTTAAAATTAGAGTTGGCGCGGTACAGATAAGCCATAGAATAGTCAGGGTTCAGCTCGAGCACATGGCTGAAATCGTCGATCGCTTTTTCAAAAAAACCCAGATTATAGTAAGCCAGGCCGCGGGCATTGTATAGTTCGAAGTAAAACTGGTCGTATTCTAGAGCCTTATCGAAGCAGACAAGTGCCTGCTCATATTTAAACTCACTGACGAGTTCCAGGGCGCGGTTGTAATGAGTAAAAAAATCCCTTTCAGGGCGTTGCGGCCCGCTGAATACTATCCGTTCCGTCACGGGCTCCTGAGAATCTTCCAGAGAGTCTTCCGGCAATATCCCGAATGCGAACGCCCAGGAGTCGACTGCCCAGAATGCGCATTCTTTGGTAGTACCGTAATTGTCGATGATCTTTTTTGCAATGGACTGGCGGTCAAGCTGATAAGGAACCCTTTTTGCGTTTATCGCCGCGACGGATTCTTTTTGCGCGCATAGAAGCAGAAATATCTCGAGTTTGCGCGAACCGAAAAGATCCTTAAAAAGACTTTCCAGGCGCTTCGGATCGTTTACGACATTAAAGCCGTAAATGTCAATAATTTCCTTTAATTTTTTTCGCACGTTATTGCCGTTTTTATCCATAACTATTGCTTTACAATCCTTCGATAATTTTATACCATAAAATTAATATATTTTCAATATTATCTTTTGACGTATTACATATTTTTGACATTTTTGATATAAACGATTGACATCAAAATAGGTTAGTATTATAATACCGAATATTTATTCATAAAGAGGTAATTTATGCAGGAATATTCGAATTTAATAAATCTTACGATGTGCTGCTTAATAGGCATTGCATTTTTGCTTTTCAGGATATCTCTGATCATCCCCATCAAGAATTTGAGGAAAAAACTTACATTTATCAATAACAGGCTGACCTTATTCAAGTTCAATGACGAAACCGAGCTGGCCGTATTTTTAAAAGAAAATTTTA
>JAKPTH010000008.1 GCA_029571125.1 bacterium | reverse complement strand
GAAATCGCTTATGTCACATCGGATATAAACGATTCGATATTTTCCGGCAAAAACCCTCGCATAAAGCCTTTTTACATTAACAACCTGCTTTCTATAGCAATGATCTATTTTGATTCGAAGGCGTTTATTATGACGATGCCGGATCTGGGCAATTATCATATAAAGCGCTCGATAAACGGCGTGCACTATATTTACGCTTTTCACGCCATAGGAAGCACTCACCTTCAGTACAGGCGCGAAGCTTTCGATAATTACGACGCGGTTTTATGCGTCGGGCCGCATCAGGTAAAAGAAATCAAAAAGGCCGAAGAGGTTTACGGCCTTAAGCCCAAAACGCTTATTGAATGCGGATACCACCGCATCGAAAAAATCTGGCTCGACCACCGCGGATACGCGGAAAACGAAACCTTTTCCGGCGGCGGGCGCAGGACCGTTATGATAGCCCCTACATGGTCGCCCGATAATATCCTGGATTCGTGCATATATAAAATAATAGACGCCCTGAAAAACGAACCTTCGCTTGACGTTGTGATAAGGCCGCATCCGGAATATATAAAACGCTTCGCAGAAAAAGTCGCCGCGATACGCAAGTATATATCGGACGCAAAAAATTTTTCGCTCGAACTCGATATGCTCAAAGACGAAAACCTCCACAAAGCGGACGTTTTGATAACCGACTGGTCGGGAATTTACCTCGAATACGCTCTGGGCACGTGCCGGCCGGTGCTGTTCATTAACACGCCCTGCCGCATAGACAATAAGGATTATCAAAAGCTCGAAATAGAGCCAATGGAGCTCACGCTGCGGCCTCTTTGCGGAAGCGTTCTGGAACCCGAAAATATATCCGGGGTAAAATCCGCGGTTGGCGAATTAATCGAGAACCGCCAAAAATACGGTGAAAATTTAAATAAAATACGCGGCGAATATCTTTTTAATTTTTTAAATTCTTCAGCCGTCGCGGCCGATTACATACTGAAAATAGCGGACGGGCAGATCGATAAATAATAAAACGGATATCCGGGAACGTTTGAAAACTTTGAAATTTAAAATTATGAAATATTTATTAACGCCCTTATTAATTACACTATATCCGTTCCTTCTCACGCTTGCCAATAACCGGGCCGACGTGAGCGTTTCTCAAACCCTCCTGCCTCTTGCGGCCGTAGCCGCGGCGGTGCTTGCATTATCCGCCGCCTGCTGGCGGGTTTATGGCTGCGCCGCCAAAACATCCGCAGTGACATCGATTTTCGTTTTTTTATTCTTCTCTTACGGCCATATCGAAGACGCCATGTTTTATAGTTTCGGCAACGCCAACGACAACATACTGGTTTTCGCCATGGCCATAATATCGCTGGCGGCGGCTATGAAAATAAAGCAATTGTCAAAAACGGCAGCGGCTGATTTAAACACCGTATTTATAGCTTTCGCGGCCACTATCGCGCTTTTTCCGTTTTTCACGATCTGCGGGCGCGCATGGTCAGATTATGCGCATAAAGAAGATTTGACGGGCATATTCGAAGAAGCGTCGTTCGACGCTGCGAAGCTGGATAAAGCGGCGCTGCCCGATATTTTTCACATCTACCTCGACGAGTACGGCCGCTCGGACGTATTGAACGAAATATATAAAATAGACAACTCCGAATTCATTAATTATTTAAGGCAGAAGGGGTTTTTCGTGGCGGATAAGAGCCGCTGCAATTACTGCTATACCGATCTTTCATTGCTCTGCGCTTTCAACATGGGCTATCTTGACAAAATGACATCCAGGCTCGCCCTGACGGGCGCAAAAGACCGCAGCATGGCCGCGAAAAAACTTCTCTGGAATAACGAAGCCTTTAAAGCGGCGAGGAAGGCCGGCTATAAGATAATCACTTTCAACACGGGCGAGCTTTACACTTCCATAACTTCTTCCGACGTTTATTATTCTCCGTTCACCGGCGCATATCACAACGCCTTTTACATAAATATGCTCCTCAACCTCACGCCGCTCCCCGTGATTTTAAAATCTATAGGAGCCGATCCGTATCTTCTCTACGACGCGGCGGCGAGCCACCGCCGGACGGTTATGTATCCGTTCGAAAAAATAGACGAAATACTGGCGGCAGCGGAAGGCCCGATATTCGTATGTCTCTGGGTGGACAGCCCTCATCCTCCGTTCGTCTTCGACGAAGCGGGAAGGCCCGTGGTCGCCCTGAAAAGAGGTTCGGCCGCGATAGACCGCTGGGCGATCGAAAGCGAAGAAGACAGATCCGATTATATCGTCAATTACAGAAAGCAGCTGATTTTCATTACTCTAAAAACGGTGGAAATGATAGATAAAATCCTTAAAAACCCCGGGCGGCGGCCTGTAATAGTGCTGCAAAGCGACCACGGCCCCGCTTCGCGCTTCGAATTCGAAACAATGCCTTCCGACGCGCTTACTTTCAAAGAAAGGTTCGGCATTCTCAACGCGGTTTATTTAGGCGGTAAAGATCCCAAAACCGCCGGCTTATATGAAAGCATAACGCCGGTCAATATTTTTAGAATTATTTTCAGCTTATATTTAGGAGCGGATTTAAAGCTCCTGAAAGACGAGTGTTTTCATTCTACCTGGCTCAAGCCTTACGATTTCACTAACGTAAGCGACAGGTAAACGAGGTTTTTATTTTTATCGCGTCCGCGTTTCAGCATTTTCCGCCGCGGGCGCGATGCTATATAAAACAGCCCTGGCGGGTTTATTTTTTCTTGTCTTTATTTTTATCTTTTTTGTCTTTTTTATCTTTCTTGCCTTTTTTATCGCCGGCGTCTTTTTTATCATCGGTCTGCGCGTTAAAAGCTTTCGGGACATAGCTTATAAGTTCGTCCAGAGCTTCGTTAAGAGATGCCTTTTGCGCTTCGATAGGCTTGATTTCTTCTTCTATTTTTTGAATTTCCAATCTTTTTTTATTGATGGCGTTATCGGATTTTTCAATTAATTTTTTCAATTTATCGAGCATTTTTTCTTTTTCTTCGTCAGTAAGGGTTTCATCCTTTATTTTCTGAAGGACTTCCTCGGCGACCGCTTCGGCTTTGTCGCTGTTAGCGAACGATTTAGTTTTAGTTTCACCGGCGGCCGCCGGTGAAATATTTGAAAGAAGCGACAGAACAAAGATAACCACGATAAGCTTTAATAAATTTTTCATAAAAACATTCTCCTATAAAGTAATTCACAATTGCTTAAAATAAAAAAGACAGGTCTTAGACCCGTCTTTTTTATTTTATTCAGATTTTACTACTTTTTGTCGGCTGCCGGTACGGCGGGTGTCGCGGGAGTTGCGGGAGCGGCAGGGGCCGCGTCTTTAGCCGGAGGCGTATAGCTGGAAAGTTTGTTGTACACTTCGCTGGCTTTGTTTCTTGTTTCTTCGGCTATTTTAACGTGGCCTTCGAGCATTTTTATGGTTTCTTTCATTTCGTTAAGGAGCATTTCGGAATTTTCAAGTCTTTTTTTCATGTTTTCGAGCATTTTAGCTTTAGCTTTTTCGTTGATCTTATTTTCAGCGATAGCGGCTTCAATTTTCGTTATAACTTCGGTAATTGCGGCTATTCTTTTTTTGAACTGCTCGTCTTTTTTTGCCTGCATCTGGTCCATTTTAGCTTTTCTTTCTTCGACGGATTTCTTTTCGCCGCCGGCGGCAGGAGCCGCAGCGTCCTGAGCGAGAGCCACGCCCGAAACGAAAGACAATAAAAGAGCTACCGCGATTAACAGTTTGAATAACTTCATTAATAAACCACTCCTTTTAAATTTCACCGGAACGCTTTTTAAAATAAAGGCCCGATGTTTTTAAGATGAATTAATTTTAGCATATTTTTACTTTAAATTCAAGACGCCCCCAAAAAAGGTGATCAAAAAAGAAAACAATTGACGGAAAAATTAAATTGAATTGAAAATAATAAAAGTAACGGTATAAAAAATAACGCGTTCAACTTTCAGTATCTTTTTTACCGAAGAAAATTCCGTTTATTTCGTTTTCGCAGATAAATTTATCCATAAGCTCTTTGAATTTAATTAAAGCTTCTTCCCTGCATGTATTTTCAAAGTAGACGGTGGGTTCGATTTTATCTTTATAAACTATCTTGCAATAGTACTTCATGGCCGGTACCTCGACAGGGCTTCTTTTATTTCATACGCGAAGGCTTCGCAATCTTCGAGCTTTATGCACTCCGGATAGCTTAATCCGAAAATCTTTTTCATTTTATCTATTATATCGCCGCAAAAATAAATCCTGCCGCCGCCGATATCTTTGATGCCGTCAAAAGAGAGGCTGACGCGGTTAATCTCCTCGGCGCGGGCGCGGGAAATATCCTCGGGGAGCGCAAGCGATACGCCGGCGGCAGAAACTTTCGCCGGGTAGGCGCCGGCGAGCCCTTCCGGACCGGGTATATGCATAAAGTAATTCTGGTCGAAAACGACGGCCTGTATAATTTTAACCATGTCTGAAGCGATCATCATGTTTCGCGGCGGTCCCGACGCCGTGGGTATTTTAGAAAGCTTAAAAATTTCTTCATCGCCTATTTCATTGAACTGCTCGCCGTCCACCGTGCAGCGCATATAGTAAGGCGAGCCTTTGGCCGAAGCTTCGCGCGAAACGTAAGTATTCAAAAAGTGGCTTCCTATCATGACCACTTTTACGCGGTCCGCCGGAACTTTTTTATAGCCGGCCACCGCGGCCTGAATGCGCGGAACCAGATGGTTCAGATTGCCGGCGCCGCAAAAAGGCGCAAGGCCGGCGCTTTTTAGTGCCGGACACACTCCGTCCGGAAAGCTCGAGTTGATTACCTTCGTTTCAATTCCCGATTTTTTTACGGCGAGCATGAGTTTGTATATAAGCGGAAGCGAAAGGGCGATCCACGCGCCGTATCCTATCTGGTTGGGATATGAATACTGACCGTACTTAACCCCTTTAATAAACCGCGCCGTATAAGCTATTATATCCGGCTTCATTTCCGCAAGCGTTTCGGCGGTGCGGTCCACGTCGCCGAGGTCCATCTTAACCAGGCTTATATCCGGATAAAAACCCATAATCGCGGCGGAAACCTTTATGGTATTAATGAGCGCGAGCGCCTCGTCGACCGAACGGGTGCCTACTATTATTTTGTGTCCTTCGATGCCGGGCGTTCTGGCCAGATATTCAAGCGCGAAACTTCCGGCGCTGCCGAAGCCGGCTATAAGTATTTTTTTATCCATGAGGCGTTTCTTCCTTTCGCCACGTCTTCGAGCGTATTCAAATTTATCCACTCCGCGTTTTCCATGATCACGGGCGAGAGCGGAAATTCAGCCGCGGCGCGGTTTATCGAAAACAATCCGTTGCGGGTATCCGGCCCGGCGTCGATTATATTATACAAATAATCCTCGAACATTTCAATTAAAAATTTAAGGGCCGCGCCGCCGAATTTCCACATCTGCATGCTTTCTCCAATGACATCTTCTCCGGGCTTGATATATTTGAAAACATCGATATGCTTTTCGTCGTAGGCGAAACGGCGGACGGTTCCTTTACTGCCGCATGCGGCAACGCTCCTGGCCGGGTTTAACTCGCATTTCCTTAAAAGCACGCAATTTTCATGCGGCGAATTGATTACGTTCGCAAAATACTGAGCGGGCATCAGCAGGTCCGCTTCTACTATTATAGCAGAATCGGCGTTTTTAAGGTAAGGCGCCGACAGCGCCATTGAATATTCGCAGCCGTGATAGTTGTAAAAATCGTTTTCCACGAGTTTTACGGCCGTTTTATAACCGCGCGCCCCGACATAAGATTTGATTTTGTCACGAAGATGACCTACTATTATTAAGGTTTCATCTATTTCACAATCCTGGAGGCATTTTAAAATGTAATCGAGCGAATTTGTGCCGCCCAGATCTATCAGGCATTTTGGCGTATCGGCGGTAAGGCCGCCCATGCGGCTTCCAACGCCGGCGGCCAGTATGACGGCTTTTCTTATCATCGGTACCACCCGGCTTCGGGAATTATCGAAGCGAAACGGCCGCCGCGTGCCGTAAACGAGAGGTTAGAGGACATTATATCGCGAGCGTAGCCTGTAGCGAATATTACGACCGCGTTTATATCGTTTCTTGAATCCAGCTCGGAAGGCGGCTTGACAGGGATATCGGTTCCGGGTATAAATTTCCCCTGATATAAAGGATTGACGTCGATTACGAAATTTATATCCGACGACGTAAGGGCGCATATATTGATAAGCGAAACTCCGCGCTGGCCGGCGCCCCAGGCGCAAAAACGCGCGCCCCGGCTTCGGGCTGCGCTTAAAAATTCCCGGAACCCGTCGCAATATGATTTAACTTTGGCCGAAAACGAACGTAAATTTGAAATATCCGTCAATTTATCATCTTCATAAAACGAAGGCGGTATTTGATAAGAAGGATAGCGGCCGCGATTTTTTTCAAATCCCGCGTAAATCAAAATAGAGCCGCCTTCCAGCCCGTTGGTAAGTGCGTCTATAACGAACAGGCCGTATTTTTTAAGAAGCTTCGAGAGCGTATCGAAAGAAAAGTAAGAAATATGTTCGTGAAAGAAAGCGTAAAACTGGTTTTGTGAAATTATATCCGCCGCGTAAGGGACTTCTATCGCCAGGACTCCTTTAGTTTCATCGAGCGCGGAGCATATAGGCTCCATGACGGCGTCGAAATCGTTAAGATGCTCCATGACATGCCTTATTATTACTGCATCGGCGCCGCGGCGCGTGAACTCCCCGGGCAGCCGGGCGATAGAACCGCGGCCGAAATAATCGTTGATAATAAAAGCGCCGCCGCCGGAAGCGCAGTCAGAGGCCAGCTTCGCCGAAGGCTCGAACCCCGCGGCGCTAGCTCCCGCGCGGGCGAATTCGTTTATCAGAAAGCCGTCGCCCGAGCCTATTTCGATTACCGTGCGCGGAGAAAATTTTGAAAAAATATCGCCGCAGAGCCAGCGTGCGTAATTTTTAAAACTTTCGGAATGCGCCGGCGTATATGTATAATCCTTATAAATGTCCGAAGAAACTATATCGGCGAGCTGTATAAGGCCGCATTCTTCGCAGCGGTATGCGTTAAGGGCGAAAAGCCTTTCACGGCCGCGGGAAGGCTCGGCAGATGGATTGCCCGCGAGGGCGACCTCCGGCAGCTTTAAAAACATTTCCAGGCGGCCGCTTCCGCACAGCCTGCATTTTTGGTTTTTCGTAAAAAAAATATCACTCATAGCTTTTCAATATAGCCTCATAAGTTTTTTTCATGCCTTCTTCCAGCGTAACGGCAGGATCGAATCCAAGGGTTTTTCGCGCTTTTGAAATATCCAGCAGGCGGCGCTCCGGGTCCCCGGCCCGCTCCAGGCTGTATTCAACCTCGACTTCGGCCGAGCATATTACAAAAGCGGCCGCCACGAGCTCGGCTATGCTCAACTCATGGTCCGAGCCTATATTGTAGGATTCGCCGCTGACGCCGTTTTTCGCCGCCAGAAAAGCTGCGTTCGCCGCATCCGACGCATATAAAAAAGAGCGGCGCACCGACGACGCGTTTTTATTTATCTTTATTTTCCGGCCTTCGTGAATATTTTTAAGAAGATACGGTATGACGTGGTTTTCTTCGATATCCCTCGGGCCGTAAATATTGGCGTATCTTAAATGGCATATTCCGAAGCGGTCTTTATAGCAGTTGCCGATGTGCTCCGCCAGCATTTTACCGAGAGCGTAAGACCAGCGGGGCGTGTTTTCTACGGCGTCGAATAAAGAAGGGGTAACTTCGTCGGTGGGGATTTTCTGAGCATGGCCGTATATTTCGGAACTCGAAGCGTTGACGAATTTTTTGACTTTATGGGCCGCGGCCCAGTCGAGCATAATTTTAGTGCCGTAACAATTGTTGTTGAACGTATCGAGCGCGCCCTCGTAAAAAAATTTAGTGGCCACCACGGCGGCCATATGAAAAACGCAATCGAATTCAGCCAGAGGCAGAGATCCTATATCAAGAATATCGCCTTCAATAAATTTAAAGCCGGGCGAATTTATCACCGCCGAAAGATTTTTTATATCGCCTCTGAAAAAATTGTCTATCGCCGTAACTTCAAAACCGGATTCGACGCATATTTCCGACAGGTATGAACCCACCAGGCCTGCGGCGCCCGTAATCAAAACTTTAATAGCTCATCGCCCCTTTCCGGCTCTTATTTTTTAACTCCCGCGCGCGTGAACTGCCTTATATATTCGCGTAAGGCCCCGCATTTATAAGCGAGAGTATAAAAAGAGCGCATGGGCCAGCGCGATTTTATCTTAAATTTACTGCTGTTGAAATTAAACCAGACGTTACGCCTTGCATTATTGTAAAATATCTTCCATAGATCAGTAAAATTGGAAAATCTTGGCATGTAAGCCGCGCACTGTGGAGCAATGACCGCGCTCTGCGGGTAGCGCCTGAGCAATTCAGGCAGCAGATTGAAATCGATGGGGTTCACTATGAAATCATAGCCGCTTTGAATTTCGAGATAGGTTTTAAATCTCATGGCCACTGCCATTACGTTGGTCTGCAGAAATATTTCGTATTTATCGCCCGAAAATCCCGTAATGGTATTGCACATGGAAATGCCGTATTTTTTTTCGCCGTATGAAAGATTCATCTGATAAAACGATAAATTTTCCTGCGCCAGCACCGTGGAAGGGATTGAAAAAAGTATTCCGGGATCTTTTTTTAAAGGCTCGATAATTCTTTCTATAAAGTCAGACGAATAAAGCTCGCTGTCTTCGTTTATGAAAATTATATATTCCGGCCCGAACGCCGGTATAGCATCGCATTCCGCCGGACGCGCCGAGCCGGGCGCCGTTTCTGATTTACCGCCGCAGTCTTTATAATATATGGACAATTGCTTCGCGCGCGGATAATCGTCTATATGCCTGTACGACGAAACATGCAGAGTATAATCGGAGCACTGCGACTGCCTGTCGAACGAATTCAGCAATTTTTTAGACACTTCGAGCGATCTGGTGCATACGACGCAAAGTATTTTATCGTTCATCTAGGCAACGCCTACATTCCTTTAATGTCTTTGATTATGTTTTCTATGGTTTCGATCGGAGCGGTAAAATCGTTGGGCATAAAAATAACGCTTTCCGAAGCTTTTATCGAATTTTTATAATCGGTTTCCGCCAGATCGTAATTTTTCTTGTAGTAGTGCGCCATAGGCAGCAGCACGGGCATTTTGCGGGCGGCCGGCAGGGGATGCCGGGCTATTATTTTAGATATTTTATTATAAGCCTCGCGGTTTTCAACGAGCGCCGGCAGGTAATTGAAGGTCGTAAGCGAATAGCTGTTCTGATCTACGAACTTTATTTCGTTATGCCTCACGCTCATGTCGCGCCTGTAGTGCTTGGCCAGCATATATTTATATTCTATAAGGGCGTCTATATGCTTTAAATGCTCGTTTATCATCCTCGCTTTTTCGTTGGACATGGTGAAATCCGGAACGGGAATTTTCAATTCGCCGGCTTCGTCGTAGCCGTTGTTGAAAATGAGCCTGAGCCTGGCGTTGATCTTATCGTTGGAAGTGGCTATGATGGCTCCGCTGCCGCAGTTTATTATGGACGACGAATCGAAATTGAATATGGAAATATGGCCGCGGCTGCCGCACTTTGAACCTTTATAAACCGCGCCCAGCGAGGTGGAAGCGTCTTCGATCACGAAAAACTTATATATGGCCGCCGCCTCCATTATGGAATCTATCGCGCAGGGCGCTCCGAACATATGCGATGCAATGACGGCCTTCAGCTTGTTGGTGCTCATAAGCTCCAGATGCGACATATTGGCGTTATAATTGGAAAGGTCTATATCTATGAACACGGGTTTACATCCGAAAAACTCTATCGCGCCGGGAATCTGGGGAAAATTAAAGGCCGAAAGCGCTACCTGCGAATCGAAATCGAGGTTGAGGGTATAAAACGAAATCAGAAGCGCAGCCGAAAAAGACGACACGGGATAAGAATATTTAGTCCCGGTATAAGCGGAAAAATTAGCGGAAAGCTTTTCCAGCTCTTCCTTCGAGGCGGGCGCGTCAAAAACGGTCCTGATTTTATTTATGGGATTGTCGTAAATATTGGAACTGTAAATCGATTTTTCGCGCATTTTTTCACTTTCCCGTAATTTATTTGGACGAAGCGGCGGTAATGTTTTTAAGTATTTTGGGGCATATCGTATTGATGTCTCTTGCGCCCATAACCAGAACTATATAGGGCTCTTTGCCGTTATCCCTGATGGCGTCGGTCACAGAAGCGGCCGTGTCGTCGAGCGTGGCGCAGTAGCTTACGATGTCTCCCGCGAGCTTCGGCCTTATTTCTTCTACGAGCTCGCGCGAAGTGACGCTTTTATTGACCGTGCCGCCGCCGTAATAAATTTCGTTTATAAAAAGCCTGTCGCGGGTTTTAAGGTCTGAAA
Source organism: bacterium (assembly GCA_029571125.1). Lineage (GTDB taxonomy): Bacteria > Muiribacteriota > UBA9980 > UBA9980 > UBA9980 > UBA9980. Next base: position 13,558 of record JAKPTH010000008.1, on the reverse strand, counting down.
ACGCCTCGCAGAGTTCGCTGCGCGTCAGAGCGGTGGGCCCGAAACCGTGAGGCTGATAAACCGCGATCACCGGCTTATTAAAAATTTTTACGGCGTCGATGGCGGTTTTAATTTCATGCGGATTATGCGCGTAGTCGTCGATCAATACGACGCCTTCATGGCGGCCCACTACTTCCAGGCGGCGGGCGACGCCGCCGTAGTTTTTGAGCCCGCGGGCGATATCGGCGAGAGCCGCTCCGGCCGTGTGGGCGGCTATTATGGCTATGGCGAAGTTTTCGACGTTATGGCGGCCGATCAGGCCCGTTTCAAAAAAATGCCCGTTGATTTTAAAACTCGATCCTTCAGGTTTGAGGCTGACTTCGCTTATAAGGTAATCGTTGTCGTAGTTATTTACATTTTTCGAATATTCAAAATTTATTATTTTATACTTTATGCGGTCCTTCGAAGTGTCGCGCGCGTCGAAAAGTTTTGACGTCTCGGGGCACGAAACGTTAATAAGGGCGAATCCGCCTTGCGTTATATTGGAAATGAAGGCGTTGAAAAGGGCGTGAAGCTCGGCGAGCTCCTTGTGCTCTTTGGATATATTGGTAAGCAGTCCTATAAAGGGCTTGTACTTGACTATCGTTCCGTCGGACTCGTCGGACTCTATTACGAAATAATCGGAGTTGGCGTAGCGCGAAGACACCTTGAAGTTGCGCGAAACGCCGCCGATAACGAACGAAGGCGAAAGGCCGCACGAATCGAGTATAAAAGAAATCATAGTGGAAACCGACGTTTTGCCGGCGGTGCCGGCGACCGCTATAGAGCGGCCCGAACGGTTGAAAAATTCGGCGAGGAGATCGGAGCGGTGCATTTCGGCGAGCCCCAATTCGCGAGCCTTTACGATATCGGCAACACTGTCTTCGATAGCGGTGGATTTTACGACCGTTATTTCTTTAGTTTCAACGCCCGCGGCCGAAGCGAATTTTTCTATTCCGGAGCCGTCCTGAGGGTAGAGTCCTATCGATTTCGATTTGAACTCTTCGCATATCGCGCCCGAGAGGTTGCGGTCGGATCCCGCCACGCTGTGGCCCATTTCATGCGCTACGCGCGCTAAAGCCGACATCCCCGAACCGAGTATGCCGATAAAATAATAGCTTTTCATAACAAACGTTCACTCCATTGATAATAAATTTTGTATTATGCTATTTTTGTATAATATAATATAGTATATTTTATCGGAATTTATTGCTATTGCTTTATAATAGACTTGAAAATAAAAAGAAAAATTTCGGAATCGAGGTCTTCTTCTTTCTTTTTACTGATTTGAATTTTTCCATTGGATGAAATTTTCATGGTGCGAATGCCGAAAGGAGTGTTTAAAACCCCTTTGACGCTTTTGACGTTTGAGGTGTAATTATGGAAAGGGGAAATATCGGCCAGCGTTTCCATTTTACCGTCGAAACGGAGTTTTTTGATGGTCGGGTGCTCCATTTTATCGAAATCCATGGTCTTTATGAAAGCCATCTGGTCGGAAATTTTTAATATTTTTTCGGGAGTTATGAAAACGGGGCGCGGCTCGACCTTGCTGAATTTAAAGATAAGCGAAAGGCCCGATTTGACGCCTGAATTTTTTCCGAAAGTGATCAGAAGGTCTTTGAATATTACGAAATGCCCTTCTTCTACGACGTAAAGCTTCTGCGTTTGAACGCGTCCTTCTTCGAGGGCGTCTATTTCGTGGGCCACTATCTCTTTAAAACTTACCGCCATAGTGTTGTCTGCGATAATTTCGTTGTAAAAGCCCGGCTGGTTTTCGTCGAGAGCGCACTGGTTCTCTTTTAAGCTGACGAATTTGAAAAGGTTTTTAACTTCCTGGCAGGGGAATTCGTAAAACTGAAAAGAGTTGCTTTTAGAAGATATTACAAGACCGCCCTGACTCTGGTTTGGATTCGCCATAAGTTTCCCCCGCAAATAAAAAATGAGCCGTAAAGGACTCGAACCTTTAACCTAGTGATTAAGAGTCACTTGCTCTACCAATTGAGCTAACGGCCCACTTAATTTTTAATTTTCAGCTGATTATACATCAAAAATCTTTAAAAAGCAAGATTTTTTTTAAAATATTCCAAAATTCATTGAGTTACGTGTGCCTTTGTGATAAAATCGATATATGAATCCTTTAACGGAAAGGCGATTGAATTGAAAAAAGATAAAAACATCATATTTTACACCAGCGGGCATGGTTTCGGCCACGCCGTCAGGCAGATTGAAATCATCAAGGAAATTTTCAAATACAACATCGAAAACAACCGCGAACACAAGGTTATCGTAAGGACAACGGCTCCCGAATGGGTTTTTAATAATTCGCTCGGCTTGTTTTTCAAAAAATTATATCCGGCGCGCGCGTCTGAAATACCGCGCTGGTTCAGCTACAGCCGCGCCTTAAACGACGTGGGCACGGTCCAGAAGGACAGCCTCAACATGGATATAGCGGCCACTTACGAGGCCGCGCGTAATTTTTATTCCGGTTTTAAAGAAAGGGCTTCAATGGAGGCCGAATTCATTAAATCGAGCCGGGCGGACTTCGTGGTCGGCGATATTCCGCCTCTCGCCTTTGCGGCCGCAAAACTTGCGGGCGTCAGGTCCGCGGGCGTCACTAATTTTTCATGGGACTTCATTTACGAAGAATTCGCCTCGGAAAATAAAGGCTTTAACGAAATAATAGATATCGTCAGAAGCGGATACGAAAAATGCGGAAGGCTGCTTCGACTGCCTTTCGCATGTCCGCTTCCGGCTTTTAAAAACGTTTCTCCGGTTTCCATGATAGCCAGAAAGCCTTATCTTTCAAAAGAAGAGGTTCTTAAAATATTAAACCTGGCCCCTGAGGAATTCGAAGGCGTAAAAACGGTTATGATAAGTTTCGGCGGATTCGATACCGACGGCATAAAACATGAAAATCTATCCGGATATGCCGGCAAATTAATGTTTTTAACGACTATCGCGCCGGCGGCCGGCGAAAAATATCCGTCTAACGTTAAGTTCATAAACACCGGCGCAGGAGCGCTTTCGTTTGAAAATTTATTCACGATATTCGATATAATAGCCACCAAACCCGGATACGGCGTGGTCGGCGACATAATAGGCGCCGATTCGACGTGCCTTTTTACCGACCGCGGCCGTTTCCGCGAATACGACTACCTGGTCGATTTTCTCAAAAAGCACACGCGGTCTTCGGTTTACATATCAAGGAACGAATTGTTGAACTGCGATTTCGAGCCGCGCATAAAAGAGCTGGAGTCGCAAATTAAAAAGCCCGCGCCTATAGATACGCGCGGAGCTTATGAATGCGCCATGGCCGTTATAGAATAAGACCGGCCTGAAATATATATGCCGCGCGCCTTCCGGGTATTTTTACCGGGAAGGCGCTTTTCAGAAAAAAGAAATTGAATTAAGCCTTGAACTGTTTAACGGCGTCTTCTTCTTTTTCGAACACTTTAAAAATAGAATTGAAGCCGGTTAATTTAAATACTTCGTCGACCGTTCCGTGAAGGCCGCATACGTAAATATCTCCCTGCTTCGCTTTCGCGCGTTTCGCCGACGCGAGGACGCCTCTAAGTCCGGCGCTGCTTATATATTCGAGTTCCTGAAAATTGACTACGAAAAAAAGGTTATTTTCGGCCATTAATTCGCTCATCTTTTTTTCGAATTCGGGAGCCGAATTAGCGTCCATTCTTCCGTTAACGCCCAGAACGGAAACGTTACCTTCTTTTTTCAACGATATCTGCATATGACACCTCTTTTTTATTACCTTGCCGTTTTTTAAGATTTTAAATTATTATACATTAAGAAAAAGAAAAATTCAAGCAAAATGAATTTGGCGGCAATAAATCAATAATTCGATTATAAATACTCAGATCGCATTTCAAAATCGGTTATTTTAATGCGGCGGCCCGGGGTCAGTATTATGCCTCCGCAGTTTTGAGAATTAAACAATTCGTAACCCGAATTTAAATATCTTCGCAGCGCTTCTTTATGAGGGTGCGCGAATTTATTAGACGCCCCGCTGGAAATGAAAGCCGCGCCGGCGCCGCAGGCGGATAAGAATTCGGCGCAGGATGAATATTTAGAGCCGTGATGGGGCGCTTTTATAAAATCGAAGCCGCGGCCGGATGCTATTTTTTTAACCAGCTTTTTTTCTGAAGCCTGAGTTATATCGCCGCAAAAAAGCGCCGAGCGGTTATTAACACGAAGAGCCGCCACCAGTGAAGAATCGTTAGCGTCTTCTTTAGAACCGATTTCGGGCCATAAAAATTCGAGCTCGGCTCCGTCGCAATAAATCTTTTCTCCCGCCGAAACGCTTTTTACGCCGCTCGCAATGCGCAGGAGTTTTTTAAATTCAAGTTCTTCCGAGCCGGTTTGATGATAAAGCAGATTCTTTATTTTAATTTTCGGATTTTTATATAATTTTAACGCGGCGCTATAGTGATCCAGGTGCGCGTGCGTAATTATCAAATATTCGATTTCGTCGATATGGCGATATCTTAAATACGGCGCTATCGCTTTAGAATATGCAGATCCGCTCCCGCCGGCGTCGATGATTATCCATTTACGGCCGGAAGTCTTCACCAGCGCGCAGTCGCCCTGGCCGACGTCGAGAAATATAATTTCAGCGCCTTCCATAGATTTAACGGCGAACCCGCGTATATTAAAAATCGCTAATATTATAAGAGCGGCGGCCGTCAATCCGGCCGGCGTAAATTTAGCCCCGCCCGCAAAACGCAACGCCAAAACCGCCAGAAGCAAATATATTAAAGCCATTTCGAAAAGCCCCAGCTTATACGCGGCTAAATTTCCCATCGGCAGGGAAGAAATCCATTCGTTTAATTTAAGAGCGGCGAAGCTCAAATGGTATATAAGCGAAGCGGCGCCCCAGGCGAGCCACGAGCTGAAAAAAGAAAAAAATATAAAAACAAGACAGAGCGCGAGCAATAATTCATAAATCCATAAAGTGAAAATATTTGCGGGCAGGCAGTTGAGCGGAAAGTAGCCGCAAAGATAGGAAATCAGGGGATAAGTGGCCGCCATGGCGATAAGGCAGATTTTGCAGTAATCCATGACGGCGTTTAAACAAGGGTTTTTAAAAATTTTTATTTGATAATCGCATGCCGCTATGATGGCGAACGTGGAAATATAAGAAAGCCAGAAGCCGGCGCTGAAGATAAATCTCGGAAATAAAACCATGTGCAAAAAGAGCGCGGCTATAAAAATATTGTATTTATTCACGTTGCGCTCCAATGCTCCGCAGGCGGCCGCAGCCGCGAATGAAATATACGCGCGCGTTACGGCGGCCTGAAGTCCCGTAATCAAAAAATAAAGTGTCACGAATAAAAAAGCCCCCAGCGAGGCCTTTCTCGAATCAAAATTCAGCGCCGATAGCGCGGACAAAATAAACGCCGATAGAAGCGTCACATGGCCGCCGCTTACCACCAGGACGTGCAGAAGGCCGCTTTCGGCGAATTCGAAAGCCTCGTCGTTATCGAGGTATATGTTTTCCCCGAACCCCGAAGGGTCGCCGAGCGCGAACGCCTTAAGAAACCCTGAAATACCCGGCGGAAAATGCCTTTCGAACAATCCTTTCACTTTATTGCTGACTGCGGCGGCAAACGAGCGGCGCTTTTTAATTATCTTCAGTCCGGCGGCCGGCGCGGCAAGAACGTATAAAATTTCATGCTGCATTGGATTATAATTTAGCGGAAGATGAGGATTTTTATACTTATGCATCCTTTTCACTATACCCGAAACTTCAACCAGATCGTTTTCTTCGAGGCCTTGCTTATCGCGTTCGGCCGAGGTCTCCGCGCCTTCTTCGACCTCGCGGCGCAAAATTATCCGGCCGCATATATTTTTATAACCTCCGCTTTTGGCGTCGTAAATTTTTTCTATATCGAGCGCGGCTGTACAATATTTTTTCCCAAATTCGCCGCCGTCATGATTTTCGACGCCCGCCGCCGAAGCGATAACCTTTATGAAAGCGCCGTGGCTTAAAACGCCGTTTATGCCGCTGGATATATAAACCGTTTCTGCCGAACCGCGGAGCGCGGCGCATAAAAAAACGGCCGCCATCAATAAAACCGCGGTGTAAATTCCGCCGGAAGTTTCGGGGCCGTTTAATATGCCGGACCTGCCGCCGGTAGTTTTATAAAGGTATTCAGCCGGAAAAATTCCATTTTTATAAATAATCCGCGCGGCGGCCGCCGCTGCGAATGCCGCAAAAACGGCCATGGCTGAGCGCCGGGCCGTAAAGACCGGCGCGCATAAAATACCCAGAATATAAAATATTATTATCGCCAGCAGCCTGTAATTAATATTACTCATTAAACCGTAAAAGCCGCCTTCACAAGCTGTTCGAGGCGGCTTCTGACGGGGCCGCCCTCCTTTATCATAAGCCTGATATTATCTTTGCCCTGCGCTATTTTTTCGTTATCCATGCTGTACCAGGCGCCGTTTTTCTCGATTATTCCTCTGTCTATGGCTATATTTATGAGATCGCTTTCATATGAAATTCCGTCGTTGAAAAGAAGTTCGAGTTCGGTTTGGCGGAACGGCATCGCGCACTTATTTTTTATTATTTTAGCCCTTATTTTTATTCCAACCGGGCTTTCGCCGTTTTTAATCGTTTCTATCTTTCTGACCTCCATTCTCACGGACGAAAAAAACTTCAGCGCCCTGCCGCCGGGGGTGGTTTCCGACCCGCCGAACATGCTGCCTATCTTGTCGCGCAGCTGATTTATAAATATCACGCTGCACGAATGGTTCGACGCGAGAGAGGTCAGCCGTCTTAATGCCGAAGCCATAAGCCGCGCGTGCAGCCCGACCTGTATTTCTCCGCTATTGGCCTCTATTTCGGCTCTGGGCACTATAGCGGCCACGGAATCGATAACCACGAGATTCACCGCGCCGCTTTTAACGAGTTCGTTGCATATATCGAAGCATTCTTCGCCGGAAGCCGGCTGAGAAACGAGAAGTTTTGAAAGATCGACGCCTATTTTTTTTGCGTAATTAATATCGAGCGCGTGTTCGGCGTCTATAAACGCGGCTATTTTTCCGCTCTTTTGAAAATTAGCTATAATATTAAGCGTCAGAGTTGTTTTTCCGCTCGATTCCGGGCCGTACAGCTCGATTATTCTTCCGGAAGGAAGGCCGCCGATCCCGAGCGCGGCGTCGAGCGAAAGTATGCCGGTAGATATGGGCTCATAAATGCTTTTATCGTCGGGCTGGCTGTCTTCATAGCTAAATATGCTTCCGCGCCCGAATTTTTTCAGTATCTGCTGTTTTAAAACCGAAAGCTCCTGGGATTCTTTTGCGCGGATATTTTCATCATTAACTTCGGCCCTTGCATCCGGTTTAATTTCGGCCTTTTTTTCACAAATTTCGACAGCCGCGGCCTGGGATTTTAAAGCCGCGTTTTTAAACGTTTTATTTTTTTCAATGCTCATTGCTACTCCTTTACTTTTTAATTTGGCTCGATATTTTTTTACAGATAAGTTTCAAATTTTAACCATGCGCTTTAAACTCTTCACCGCAAAGCTTATCAGTATATTACAAAATGCTTATTAAGCTTGCGCATTCTTTTTTTACCGATACCTTCTATCGCGCCGAGAGATTTTAATGACTCGATCCTTCCGCCGTTATTGCGTCTGAATTCGATAATTTTTTCACCTACCTTCGCGCCGACGCCCTTGATATTTTTGAAATCTTCCACGGAAGCGGAATTTATATCTATTTTAGGTTCCTGGGAGTTTTCGGCGTTTTCGTAAAGTTCAAATTCCTGCGGATCGTCGATCTGCGGTGACGGGTCGTCGGCCACCATTATTTTATCTTTAACCGCTTCGTAAAGGCGTTCTCCGATGCCTCCAACTTTTTTTATCTCGCATCTGGTTTTAAATCCAGCGTTTTTTTCGCGGTATGCTATTATCTTTGCTGCCATGGCGGGCCCTACGCCCTTAAGCGCCATAAGTTCCGCGGCCTGGCATGTGTTTATGTCGAGCGGAAAATTTACGCTTTCGATAACTTCGGTTGCGGCGCCTTCAGAGCCGGCCGCCCATTGAGAATATCCGGAGCATAGATTGATAAAAATTCCGAGCGCCGAAACCGCGCAAATAATAAAAATAAGTCTGGATTCTTCTTTTGAAAATTTTAAAAATTCCATTGAACCGCCTCCCGTTAATTTAATAATAATTCCTTCAAAGTAAATTCGAGCGATACCGTTAAACCGAAGCCCCAGCCGATTCATTTCAAAGTTGCTTTCCATAAAACAAGTTTCGTGCCATAAATTATATCTTAAAAAAGCCTTTAAAACCGTCAGTCGTTTTAATCAATTCTCATTTTGAGATAATTTTAATTCCATTAATTCTTAATTTCATGGCGTTTAAGGCAAAAAAAAGCGGTATCGTTTTAAGACTGAATTCTCAAAAAGATACCGGAGCGTTCAAAAAAAGGGCCTCAATGCCACTGGCGGCAATGAGGCGGCACATGAAATTTTGTTTAATCATGATATTAATTTTAAACAGGGCCCTTTTGCATTTCAGCTGACAATTTGTGGGCAGGGCGCCAGACAAATTTTTTCGGGGACTCGTTCAAAAATCCCTCCGGGATTTTTGCCGCTCGTGCTCGGCCGCCGCACGCCGTTGCCGTCCGTGGCGCGTGCGGCATTAGGGCGTCCATGCCCAGACCTCCCGCCCCTCCGTGGGCTCCGGATCAGCATCTTGCCCGACAGACATGGATGTCTTAGTGCCGCCGATGCCATGGATGGCAAGGAGGCGGCCCTCAAAAATTTTGTCTGGCCCCTGCTACACGCTTAAAAGCAAATTAAAAAAGGGTGATTAGCCTTAGTGTTAATAATAAAACTTGATACTGACTTATCATCAAGCCATTATTGCAGCGCAGACGCGCGCGTAAGCGCGCGTCTGCAAAAAAACAGAAATAAAAAAAATAGAAAGCGGAGCTAAAAAGAAGTTTGAGGCAATTGCCGAAAAGAGGATAATCAAATTAAAGCACCGGCAGAAAAGCCTTCGCTTCGCAAGAATAAAGCGTCAGGCGAATCAGGGGTTGGAAGGGATTATAAGGGAAGGGAGGGGCCGTTGGCACCTCGCCTTCCCTTATCGAAAAGCAGAAGTAAAAAAAGAAAGCTAATTATTTATTTAAATTTTTTCAACCTTGATTTAAGGTGCGATCAATAAGCATAGACTTTGAACATATCGCCGGGAGAGCCTGCGAATATTATCAGGCCGCCTTTAGGAAGATAAAATTCGCCTTTATTTACGGCGCTGTCGAACACCAGGCCTTCGCCGCCCGCCGCCATTACTCTGGAGCCGGCGGGAAGTTCGCCTAATTTGACCACGGCGCCTTTATCCGATTTAAGCCATTCGTTCCACTGTTCGGTTTTTATGGTTACGCGGTTAACGCCGCTGACGAGTTTTCTGGCCGTATCTTCGGACGAGTACATGAACATATTCGATTTGATCCAGTTTTCGCCGTTGACATCAACGAGTTTGAGCGATGCCTGGTCACGGAAAGCCGTGGCGGCTATTTCCGCATAATCGGGACTTTCGATTTTTTTAAGGCCGCCGAAGCTGACGTAACCGGGAAGCGCCTCGTAGGCTTTAGCTTCGACGAGGCCTACCATAGCGTATACCACCTGAGCGGGCATATTTCTTACAAGCCATTTTTTACCGGCGATATCGGCCCTTAATTTTTTTGGGGTTTCGATCTTATCGATCTTCTGGTACATAAGCGTATCGACGCCGTAATTAGGAAGTTTATGAGCCGCTATGTAGGTTCTGCCGTCGACGACGGTGAAATAAAGCGTCATTTTCTTTTCGTGGTAATAAAAATAACCGTCGTTATGCACTAAAGACATTACGGCCGGCTCTTCCTTAGAAGCTCCGGGAGCGGCTTCCGCGGGGGCGGCAAGCTCCATTTTTCCGCCGGCGCGGTCGAAGCGGACTCTGACCACGCTGTCGGCGTTGCAGTAATAGCCTTCGAACTTGAGCATTTCTTCGGGAACGGGGCGGGCTTCAGCGGGTTTTTCGACGGGCTTTGCTCCGGGGATAGCTATTTTTTTAGCCCGCATAACGGCGTCGAGTATCGGGCGCGACAATTCTTCGAGATCCGCGACGCTGCCGGTTATGGAATAAACGACGGTAACGCCGTATTTCGGAACGGTCTGCATATAGGTGCTATAGCAGGTGGTGCCGCCGCTTTTCGCCAGCACCTGTATGCCGGCGGCCTGATAATCGGGAAGCGACGAATAGTCCCATCCGAATTCGTTGAGTATCTGGGGTCCGCGGAGCTTGTCAAAAAACTTCGTGGGCTGCGATTTAAGAATCTCGGCCACGGAAGCGTCGGACAGGATGCGTTTTGCGAAGGGAGAAAAGCTGGAGGCGAAGCGGCACATATCGGAAGCCGTCGAAGAAAGTCCGCCGGCGCCATAGACCATTACGACTTCGCGCGGATATTTTTTGCCATTTTTCAGGTTGTAGTATTCGGCTGTATTTCCAACGCCGGCCTCGCCGACGGAAACGCCGGTGTTTTTCATGCCGAGCGGCTTGAATACGCGGCGCGCAAGAAAATCGATGAATTTTTCACCGGACACTCTTTCGACGATCATTTCGGCAAGAGTGAAGCCGTCGTTGCAATATATCTGCATCGCGCCGGGCTCATGTTTGAGATAAGCTTCGGCCATACTGTCGATAAGGTAGCGGTGCATATTTTCATCTACGGCGTATCCGAAATAAAAATGGGAACCGGGCAGGCCGGAGGAATGGTTGAAAAGCATGCGTACCGTGATATCTTTATAGCGCGGGTCTTTCATTCTGAATTCGGGAAGGTATTTGGCCACCGGGTCGTCGAGGCGCACTTTACCGTCATCGACAAGAAGCAGTATTCCGACAGCGGCGAACATCTTGCTGGTTGAGCCGACGTTGAAGCGCGTTTCGGCGTTTACCGGGCGGTTCGCGGCGCGGTCAGCGGCGCCGAATCCTTCTGCATAAACTATCTTTCCTTCGTCGGCGACGGCTACGGTCGCGCCGCTGCAAAAGCCGCCGGCTATGGACTTCCACATAGTTTCGCGGGCGGTCTTTATCGCCTCGCCGTAATCGATAGAAGCGCGGCGGCGGACGCCGGAAGCATCGGCCAAACCTGCGGTGAATGGTAACAATAAAATCGAAGACGCCAGAAGAACCGCGGTAATTTTTTTAAACATAAACCACTCCTCATTAATTATTTACCCGTCATGAGTTTTTATTTATAGTCCGGCTGCATGCGGGATTAATTTATTGGGCACCTACGTTTTTAAGCATAGTTATGATTTCGCTATATTCCCTGAATCTTATATCGGCGAGTTTCATGGCGGTATTGCCGGTTTTGTCCTTGAGGTTGACTCCCGCGCCTTTTTCAAGCAGTATGCGGACAATGTCAACGAATCCGTGGTATGCCGCGCGCATGAGGGCCGTAGCGCCGTTAGCGTCTTTGATATTGACGCCTTCGCCTTTTTCGACGAGCGCCTCGACGAGCTGGACGTTGGCGCGTAAAACGGCTATCATTAAGGGCGTATTGCCGTCGTTGTCTTTTTCGCAGACGTTCGCGCCGCGGTTAAGAAGGGCCTTTACGGTTTCGACGTGGCTGCCGTCCACGGCGTACATAAGCGCGCTGCTGCCTTTTTTATCTTTAAGGTCAATAGCGGGGCTTTTTTCGAGAATCATTTCAACGATTTGCAAAAATCCCTTGGAAGCGGCCCACATCAAAGCGGTGGCGTCGCCGTTATTGGTGATATCGCAATTGGCGCCTCTGTCTAAAAGAAGGCTGACGGCGTTCGTATGTCCGGCGGAAGCGGCCACCATAAGGGCGGTCCAGCCTTCGCCGTCCTGCAGGTTTAATTTCGCGCCCCTGAGCATCAAAATCTGCAGTATATCGACGTCACCGGTATTGGCGGCGTAAAGCACCAGGGGCACTCCGCGTTCGTCTTTAGCGTTTATGTCCTCGATTTTTTCCACCAGCGCACGTACGACATCGGTGTTACCTTCGTTTATGGCTTCGACCATTTTAGATATCAACTCATTGTTAAGCTCAGCGCTCATATTCAGCTCCCTTTTATTTTAATAAATTATGCCGGTTATCCGTGGGGAATTTAAAGCTTAACCGCAAAATATCCCTTTTCGTTTTTAGCGATCTTCGCCAGAGGCGACTGATGGTCATGTTCGAAGATGGCGACGGCGTCTTTTTTTATCATTTCATCGAAAAACGTTTTTTTCTCTTCTATTATAGTGAGTGGAAACAGGTCATAGCCCATAATGAAGGGTATCGGCACATGTGAAGTGGTGGGCGCGAGGTCGCTAAGGTAATAGGCCGATTTATCTTCGGACTCGATGACGACGGCCTGCATTGCGCGGGTATGGCCGTTAACCGCGCGCAGTGAAATGCCTTCGAATACATTGGCGGCGTCGCCGTTTAAAAGTTTAAGGCGGGGAGAAGACAGCACGGGCTCGAGGTTATCTTTCAAAAAAGACGCCCTGTCGCGTTCGGTGGGTTTTACCGCGGCCTGCCGGTGATCTTTTTGCACGTATATATCGGCGTTTTTGAATAACAGAGTAGAGGCGCCGTTTATGAAAGCGGTAAAACCGCCGCAATGGTCGAAATGAAGATGGGTGACGATTATATCGCTGATATCGTCAGGCGTAAAACCGAGCTTTGAAAGCTCTTCGAGAAGGCTTTTGCCTTTATTGTCAACGCCGTAAATGGCGCTCCATTTTTCGTCGAACTTATCGCCGATGCCGGCGTCTATGAGTATTTTCCGACCTTCACCGACGACGAGGGCCGGTCTGAGGCCGAGGGTGATGCGGTTGAGTTCGTCCGCGGGGTTGGTTTTATTCCATATAGTTTTAGGCACCACGCCGAACATGGCGCCGCCGTCGAGTTTGAACGTTCCGCAGTCTAAAACGTGGACTTCGTATTTTCCGATCTGGATCTTCAAATAACTGCACCCTTTCTATAAAAATTGCCAACAAGCTAAAAATTAACAGCGTATGTATCTTTTGAAATTATATCACATGCGGCGTTTCAATGTCAAAATTTTAAAAATAAAAAATCGAATCATAGGAAGTCGCCGGGCAATAAAATTTAAAACTTGTATTAGGCAGAAAGGCCGGAACGAAGCCGCCGCCGTTAGCGTCCATGGATGGCGCGCGACGATAAACCCGCCTTATGTAAAAGCGAGGCGGCGGCGGGCTTTACTCGGGGCGAGACAGGGATCAAGGTCAAGGGTATTTAATTATTTTTTAAACCGTGGTTAAACATAAAAATTTCGATTTCTTTTTCAAGTTGTGTTAAATTAAAATAATTAGGTACTGCTTTTTTTAGGGTTTCAAGGGTCTTTTTTGCATTATCTAAATCATCGATCTGAAGATAAGTTCTAATTAAACTGGAGTTTAAGGAATCCACCATCCAATTTCTCTAAAATGCTTATTTTAGAAGGAAATTGATGTTTCACATTTGTAGGCCCCCACTTTTATTTTCGTAATAACCC
>JAKPTH010000712.1 GCA_029571125.1 bacterium | reverse complement strand
TGCCTTTTCGCGCAGTGGCTTTCATTCGTCGAACTCAAGACGGCTCTTAACCTTATTATTTTAATCGTCATGCTGTTTTTTAATGTTTTGTATTTTATTTTGAGCACGCATTATCTTTTTCTGATTTATTTCGCTTTCAATTATTTTCTCTTCTTCTTCAAAATATCATACCTGATAAAACTTATTTAACGCAAAGGCGCCGCCATGAACGATACACAATTTCCCGCGCTGGATTTTAAAACCGTTGAATTATGCTATAATTGGCCGAAAAAAGAGGAATTTTTCAGCAATTTTCCAAATTACGCCGGTTTATTCACTTATCAATTAAGCCCGGATGATGTCAAAACTTTATCCGGCTTTAACGTCAATCACTACTGCGTCATTTTCGAATCCCTTGAAAAATACTCGCAGGCCGATTTATCTAACCTCTCGGCCGGCGGCTTTTTTTCCATAAACGGAATCGATCGCGGCCACGGCGCTCTTGAAGATATTTTCACATTCGTCAGAAATCGCGCCGACGCTCAAAAAATAAATAAGATCAGGCTGTGTGTCAACTGCGACGCCCGGGACAAAAACGCATTTTCCGAAGACGAAATCGACGCCTTTATAGAACGGCATTCCGGCACCGTAGCGCTCGATCCGCAAAGGCTTTCGCTATGCTTTCAGGCGCGCCGGCCCTCCGGCATGATCGATTTTAACAGACGGCTGGCGTCGCGCCGGCCGGAAATCTCGAAATTAATTCATATGGAACCGCCCGAGCCGCTTAACGAAATAGAAAACGCCGTAATGTTCGCCCTGAAATACGGCGATCCGCTTTTAAAAAACGGCACCGTAGCGCCGAAATTCGCGCCCGAAGAATCGGGCCGGCTTTATTTAAGCGCACTTGAAATACTGCGCTCCCTTGAATTTTCTAATATCCCCGGCGTTTTCTTCATCTCATGCCCGACCTGTTCGCGCTGCCGAATCGACGTAATATCCCTTGCCGGAAGAATTTACGATCGCGTCAGGCTCATCGAAAAACCTTTAAAAATAGCTGTAATGGGATGCGAGGTAAACGGCCCGGGCGAAGCTTCACACGCAGATGTAGGAGTGGCGGGTTCGATCGACGCCGGCGTAATTTTCGTGCGCGGCAAAATAATCCGGCGCGTAAAAATCGGCGAGATCGAAGATGCATTAATGGCGGTGATTTCAGAATATGTCGAATAGAAAACTAACGCGCCCCGTTAAAATAGGCAAAATAAGCATCGGCGGCGGCCATAAAATAGCGGTCCAATCGATGTGCACAAAAAATACCGAAGACTATGCGGCGGTTATCGACGAAATAAAAAAGCTTACGGACGCCGGCTGCGATATAATAAGAATAGGCGTTTTAAACGAAGCCGCGGCGAGAGTTATCAATAAAATAAAAAACGCCATAACCATACCTCTGGTGGCCGATATCCATTTCGACTACCGCCTTGCGCTTATCGCCGTCGAAGAAGGCGTCGACAAGCTCAGGCTCAATCCCGGAAATATAAAAAATAAAGAGCGCATAGAGCAGGTGGCGGCGGCCGCTAAAAAAAACAAAATCCCTATAAGAATCGGCGTCAATTCAGGGTCCGCTCCGCGCGAGCTCCTCGAAAAGCACGGCGGCAGAATATGCGCCGGGCTGCTCGTGGATTCGGCCCTCTGGGAAATAAAGCTGCTCGAATCTTGCGATTTTCACGATATAGTAATATCTCTCAAAGCTTCTTCGCCGTCGATGACCGTAGACGCGTATAGAAAAATGTCGCAATTATGCGACTATCCGCTCCACCTCGGCGTCACCGAAGCCGGCGTGCGCGCCACGGGCGAAATACGTTCAGCCATAGGCATAGGCGCGCTTTTATACGAAGGAATCGGCGATACTTTCAGGGTTTCGCTGACCGACGATCCGGTATATGAAATCACGGCCGCCAATAAAATAATAAACGCCCTGAATTAAATTCCGTGCCGGAACTTAACGCAAGGCGCATCAATCAAAGACTTTTTGAAGTTTTGAAAGGCTTTTATATATAAAGCTCGCAGGGC
>JAKPTH010000710.1 GCA_029571125.1 bacterium | reverse complement strand
TAAAAACGCTGGAAGAAAAGATCGCGCAGTTTAAATCCACCAAAAAAACCGGCAGAATATCCAATTAAATAAAATCGTTCCTCAATAAATAAAACGGGAGTGCAAATTGTTAAAAATCGGCGACTACAACACGCTTAAAGTAAACCATAAAGTGGATTTCGGCTTTTATCTGGATTCGGGAGAGCAATCTAACATTCTGCTGCCGGCAAAGTACGCTCCGGCGGGCCTTAAAGAAGGAGATTCCATAGAGGTCTTCGTATATAAAGACTCCGAAGACAGGCCCATCGCCACCACGCAGAAACCGCTCGCGAAGGCCGGGGAATTCGCCTGTCTCTGCGTCCGCGACGTTAACGACTCGGGCATTTTCCTTGACTGGGGTCTCGAAAAAAACCTGCTCCTGCCCTATTCCGAGGCGCCGCGCGAACTCAAACCCGGCCATAAGTGCGTGGTTTACGTTTCGCTCGATAAAGCGTCCAGGCGGCTCGTGGCTTCGGCTAAATTCGATAAATTTATCGAAAAGAAAGATATAGGCTTGAAAGAAGGCCAGCAGGTGAGCCTGCTGGTGTGCCGCCTCACGCCCGGCGGAGCCCTTGCGATAATCGACGATAAGTACGCCGGCATCATATACGAAAGCGAGATGTTCGAAAAGCTTAATATCGGCGACAGGCTCACCGGTTACGTTAAGAAAATCAGGGACGATAAAAAGATAGATCTTACGCTCAGAATGAGCGGCCGCGACGAAATCGAGTCGGCCAAAATCAGGATCATGCAGATGCTTCTCGAAAACGGCGGAACGCTTAAGCTCGGCGATAAAAGCCCGCCCGAATTAATCAAGCAAAAACTAAAAATGAGCAAGCTCACGTTTAAAAAAGCCATAGGCGGCCTTTATAAGGACCGCAAAATAACCATAGAGGCCGACAGGATATCGAGCGCGCTTTAGCGTCGTATTTTTACTATAAAGACATGGAACAATTTGTTAAAATTGAAGTAAAATATTATATCTTGATTATTAAGAGGAGGAAGGGTTATGGATTTTAAAAAAGGCGGCGTCGCGATTTTACTCGCGGGCGCTTTGATTTTCTCTCCATCTTTTCAGCAAAGCTCCTTCGCCCAGGACGGCGGAGCCGATGAAAACGCTTCGGGCGGCCAGAGCGGCTCCGGAGATTTTCTCGACGTCACTTCCGATATGGTCGACGATAGCAAAACCGCTAACACTACAAGCAATTTTAAAGCGCAGGAAGTCGAAAATATCGGCGACACTTCGTCGGCCGCGATCAATAACGGCGTGGGAAGCCCTTTCGATAAATTCAAAGGTAAAAAACCCGAAGACGGCAACGTGCGGCAGGTTAACAACGAAGCGGCCCCCGATTTTTCCGCCAACGCCGGCGGACAGGCTTCCGATTCGGGCGGCGTCCCGCAGGTAAACTCCACCTCCGTGCAGGCCGATAAAATGACCGCATGGAATTTTCTCACCGAGGGCATGAAAAACAAAAACCGCGAAGACCTCGAAAAAGCGGCTGATTTATACGGTAAATTAGTGTTTTCGTCGAGCCGCCAGGACGGAAAATTTTTATATTTTCTCGGAAGATGCTTCGAAGAGCTTAGCTATGTGGCCAAAGGCCAGGAAAAAACGAAAATGCTCACCGACGCCAACAAGCTTTTCAAAGAATCGGCCGAACGGCTTAAAGTCGCTCCCGACTCCACTAAATGCGTTTCTTACAAAGACGCCGTAGATAAATCCGAAACCGTCACGCCCGAAAACGCCGGTTCCTCTTCCGAAGAAGGCGCGGCCGGCGGAAGCGGCTTCGGAGGCCTTAAACCGGTCGAACATCGCGTGACAAGCGAGTTCGGCATGAGGACTCACCCCGTCAGCGGCGGGCGTAAAATGCACAAGGGCATAGATTTCGGCTGCCCGCGCGGCACCAAACCCAAAGCCATCGGCGCCGGCAAAGTCGTTTTCGCCGGCTGGGTGAGCGGCTACGGCAATACCAACGTTATCGAGCACGTCGTAGGCGGTAAAAAATATTATACGAGATACGCTCATCTTACGACCACCGCAAAAGTCGGAACGAGCGTTCAAAAAGGCCAGGTAGTGCCCGGAATGACTACGGGAAATACCGGAATCGGCACCGGCCCGCACCTGCATTTTGAAGTGCGTATCGGCAACCAGTGGGGCGAAGCGGTTAATCCGAGAAGATATTTCGGCGCCCTCGCCAAATAAATAGCTCCAAAATTTAATGCGATAAAAAATACGCGGGTATATTATAAAATCAATCAATACTTAAACAAAGAAAAGGCGGGACTAATTTATGAAAAATAAAATATGTTCGATTTTTATCGTCGCTTCGATGATTCTTACATGCTTCTGGTTCCAGGCCGCTTTCGCTCAGGAAGCTTCGCCTTTCGCGGAATTCAATAAAAACGCCGACAAAGGCGCCGTTTACGTATCCGTTAAACGCGGCTCCGGCGCGGATCAGCTCGGCCGCGTTATAGAAGACAAAACTGCCGAAACCCTCCTGATGGGCCCTTCCGCTTTCTGCGCCGACGGCGCCGGCAACTTATATTTCGCCGACTGCGTTAATTTTCGCGTGGTAAAATACGACGCGTCCAATAAAAAAGCGTCGGCCGTTTTCGATTATAAAATGTCCGCGATTAAAAACGGCTTCGTTTCAGATATCGCAGTGGCAAAGAGCGGAGACGTATATCTGGTGAACTCGGCTGAAAATTACGTTTACAGGTTCGACCAGTCGGGCAAGCCGCTCGCGGTTATCGGCCAGATCGAAGACAGGCACGTGGCTAAAAGAATCGCGGCCATATTCTGCGATCCTTCGTCCAACCTGGTCGTCATAGACGCCCAGAACCCCAACGCCATAGTATTTTCGCCCGAAGGCAAAATAATAAAGGAAAGCGAATTCAAATTCGAAGACGCTACGTCATACGCGCTGGATAATTCCGGAAAACCTTTCGCCGCAAGACTTGATGGAGATTCGGCTAAACTCGTAGATCTCGAAACCGGCAAGGAAACCGTTTTAAAATACGAAATAGACCGGGCAAAAGAAAATAAACTCGTAGAAGCGCGCCTTGTAGGCTTCGATAACGCCGGAGCCGCTTATGTGAAAATGACCGTCATAGATAAAAACGGCGGCATGGTAAATAACGCCGTAGTTAAATTCAAGGGCGCCGCCGTCGAAAAAAGCGTCAAACTCCCTTATCTGACTATAGACGAGCGCGAACTCAATCTCAAAGCTCCAGAAATATTGCTTAAAGACAATACGGTTCTCGGCTACTTCGATTCCGACGCTTCGTTCGACGTAATAGCTTACGAGGTCAAATAAATCAAAAACAAAAAAAGCCCCGCGCGGGAGCGCTTTGAAATTGCGCTTCTGCGCCGGGCCCGCAGCGCTTATGAATAGATGTGATATATATGAAAACTAAACCGGCGGCCAAAGGCATGACCTTTTTCGTGGTCATAGCCGTTCTGGGCATACTGGTGATACTGCTCACCTCTTATAACAGCATGCTCCGCACCGAGCGGCTTCATATGTACCGTATCATCTACGGCGACAACGCCCTGATAATAGCGGAAGCCGCCATGGACCTGCTTCAACGCGTCGTGGAGGACGAATTCGCCAAAACCGGCTATGAGCGCAAAAATACTTTTTTTAATTACGAAGACCTTATAAAGCCTAAAGGCGAGTTCGCCACCGTTAATTTCGATTCGGGCAAGCTTACCGATCTGATCGCAAACTCGGACCCCATAAAGGGACTGATCGATATTTTCGGCGGCAGCAGAGTGGCGCGCATCAAAAAAGTGGAAGTTTATATCGACGAGAAAAACGTTAAATATTTTTCCGATATATGCGCAATGACGCCCAATATAATCGCAAATACGCGCGAAAAATTCGGAATCATCAACTACGCCGTTCAGGTGGAATATTATGAGATCACTAAGTCGCTGAATATCACTAAACAAATCAAAATAGTTCATACCCTTCCCAAAGCCCTCCGGCACTTCACTTTTTTCGTTAAAAATATACCGCAGGGAACCGATTTGAACAAGCTGCTCGTCGACGATAACGGCAATCCCGTCAGCGGCAAGCCTCTCGTTCTTAATAACGGCGAATATAATTCTAATTCGTCCGCCAGCCCGCTCGACTGCGGCGCGGTATTTCTGGGCAACAATCCCGCCTCCGAGCCGCTCGTACTCAAATTGAGTCATGGCAGCGCCAAAACCGGCGTCGGCGAACTTTTCCACCTGCTGGACAAATTCTACCTCGATCAGGAATTCAAGAAAAAATACGGCGGAAACGGCTTTCAAATCGGCCATTACGAATACGGAGTCAGCTCCGGGATGGCAGGGGCTAAAATTTTTGGAATACGCTCCCCGAAAGACGTGCTTTCGAGCATGCTCAAACTTTACGGAACTCCGGCCGAACCTACGCCCACGCGCGTTCTCGGTAACGTTAACCGCTCATACTTAAGGCTCGCCGCATATCAGGACACTCCCACGAACGGCGACGACTTTATGGGCGATATGCCTAACGCCGAACCCGGCGAATTTCAAACCACCGGCGTCAAGCCGATCGCTGAAAAAGGCGAGGAACCTATCCAGGTTCATTCTTGCGAATGGATCGCCAAGAAGATACTGCCCGAAACTCTCGGCGGTTCCGACCTGTACCAGGCTTACGCCGAATTCATGAACCAGTTCATCGATTACGAGCCCTATAACTACAGCATGTGCACGCCCATCAAAGACAAGAACTCTCTCGTGTGCGATCCTAACAGGATACCCGAATTCGCGGCCAAACTCTATCCGAGCGGCACTAACAGTTTCGGCGGAAAGCCCGTCAAGCCGGTCGACGAAGAATACGGCGGCGACGACCTGCGTAAGCTAGTCGTCGACGAAAAATACGCGCTGCCTTATGCCTCGTATAAGTTCGACGGAGACAGGGATTTCGCCGAATTCAAAAAGCTTTTTATGAACGGCTCCAATCCCGACGCCCTCCGGCTGGGCCTTGCCGTGCAATTTGAAAACTCGGTCAAGCTGCCTAAGATGTACATAGAAAAAGGCGGAATGATAATATGCAAAAAAGGCGATATATCCTTAACCGGCGATATAGAAGCGGATCCGCTGCAGAACCAGGTGCTTACGATAATAGCCATGGACGGCGATATAACGGTTTCCGCCTCGAAGGTCGAGGCCGTTTTAATAGCCATGAAAGACGGGCTTAAGTACAAGCCGGCGAAGTCCGTTAATCTTTCGGGCACTCTTGCCGTCAATTCAATGGATTTCGATTCGCTTCTCGCCTGCGGCGGCAAGATAAATTTCCGCCCGGTGCAGACGCTTTCTAACGCGCAGCCTCATTTTTATTACGCGTCAATACAGCCTGACGTCAGGCGCTGGAAAGTGGTGATCAAAGGTGAATAATAAAACGCTTTCACGCGCCATCGGCCTGCGGGCATTCACGCTTCTGGAGATACTCGCGGCTATAGCCATTCTTTCGGTTATCGCCATCAACCTGCTCTATTCGCTGTCGGAGCAGCACCGCGGCACTACCGATATTGTCAACAAAGTTATCGCGGCCAACTTCGCTAAAGACGTAATCGATTACATGAAATCCCTGCCTTATTCCGACGTGGATTCGTCTTTCAACGGCGTCGAAACTTTCGTTTCAGCCGGTAAATTCAAGGATCTGCCGCCTCTGCGCGAGCCGTTTAAAAGGGAAATAGAAGTTCTTGAATTTAAAAACAAGCCGCTCGTGCCGGGCAGCGATCAGAAAATAAATTATAAGCTGATCAAAGTAAACGTCAGTTTCGATAAAAACCTCAATTCAAAGGTCAATTTAATCGCGACGCTCATGGTCGAAAAATTCAGCAAATGAAAGCGGGACGGGTTTTATGCTTTGTAACTTTTTAAAAAACCGAAAAGCTTTTTCTTTAACCGAAATAATGGTGGTCGTGGTCATTTCGGTGATACTGCTTTTCGCCCTTTATAACCTGTTCTTCAGCAGCTACCGCGGAGTGGTCGCCGGCAAGAACAAGCTCGGCAACCTTCAGGACGCGGCCATCACCATGGAATATATCAAGCAGGACATAAAAGGCGCTTATTTTAAAAAAACCAATATCCAGGGCACCGAGGTGGACGGCGAAGCTATTTTCAAGGGCGGCGAAGGGTTTATGGAATTCGCCAGCCTCGCCTACGATCAGGACGGCCAGGAAAAACTCGTCAAAATTTCTTACCGGCACGACTCTTCTGCCGAATCGCTTACCAGAAGCGAAGAAGGCGAGCCCGATAAAATTTTCGCGCCCGGCAAGATAAAAAAATTCAGCGCGAAGCTTATGAAGATAGACAAAGTTTCGTATATCGATACTTGCATAAAGGTCGAAACTGAAAACAAACAAACGGTAGAACTCAGAAACGCCATATTTCCCAAGGACGTTCAGGCGGTCAACAAAAACTGGATTCCCAACCCTTACTAAACGCTTTTATACGGCGCGCCGCGCCGTGTTTGTATTGAAAAACAATACAACTAAAATTTATAAAATGGAGGCCTGTCATGAATTTTAAATTAAAGATTTTTTCTTCGGTTTCTCTGGCTATATTTATCGCCTTTATGGCTTTGGCTGCTTTTGCGCACGCGGCGCCCGCAAGATGCGCTCTCGTCAAAGTCGCAAAAAAAGGAATGCGCCTCGGCGACGTAGTGGGGGCAACCGATATAAAGGAACTTTTGATCATCCAGAGGGTTAACGCCATTCAAAATCCTTATGACTTAAAAGAAGGCCTTTTGATTATGGTGCCCGAAAAAAGTTTCATTGAAAAGGCCAGAGAGCTCCCGTTCGCGGAGATGGTAAACGAAATAAACGCCTACAGAGAACGCATTCCGCAGTCGGTGCTCAAAGAAGTCGCCGAATCGGCTGCCGGCGTTAAAGACGCCGTCGAAGCCGGCGCGCAGGCGGAAAAAACTTTCGACAGAAACGTCCCGGCCAAATCGATGGGCGGCCTCAGGGGCTCGAAACCCGAAGAAATCGAAAGAATTTCATTCCCCAGAAAACCGAAATACTGATTCAAAAGACTTGCCGCCGGGCTTTTTACCAGCCTTCCTTCAATTGCAGCGCCTCGCGGAGCATTTCATCCCATAGGGACTGTGAGGCGAACTTAAGCGCGGCATAAGCTTTTTTAATATGCGTCAGCGGAAGGTAAATCGAAATGCCGGTGGAATTTTTCAAGGCTTCGCCCTGAGTTTTATTTGAAACGACGCATTTCATATAAGCGGCTTTCACTTGCGAACACTTCAGCTGGAGCGTTTCGCCGCCCGCCTGCGACACCCTCGTTATGAAATCACCGCAGTCGGCGTAGTCTCTATACGTAAAACGCTGCGCCGCGGAGGAACTCGCTTTTAAATGCGCGCCGAGCTTTTCTTTTTCAAGTATGACGTGAGCGCAGAAGTCGTCCAGAGCGTTTTTCAGCTCTTCTATGCGCGAGCAGTCCACGGCCGAGTAAGTATAAGGAGTTCCGGTTTTTATGAATTTATCGGCGAACGCGCCCGCCGCCATGACGCATAGCGCCCTGGCCGATATCCGCGGGTTCGCGTTTATCGCTTCGCATACCGGAAGGTAGGGCATTCCGCTGTCCGGTTCGATGTCTTCGGACGCGCAAATATAGCTTACGCCGTCTTTTACCTCATAGGCTATCTCCATCATCTGCATTAAACATGCGTCCATAAAGAGTATATCCACTTTTTTCGATATGACGGCGCCAGCCGCCCGCATCGCCTCGCCCAGTTCCGGCGTGGATATGTCGTTTTTAGAATCGAAATCGAAAGCTATCCCTCTTTTTCGAGGATCAGTCGCGCCTGCGGCGCGAGCCGGAGACTTCCAGCCCGAGCCGTGGTTCCATATTACAAGCGCATATCTTTCAGCCGGATAATTTTCCGCCGACCATTTAAAAAAATCCGCGAGCTGCTTATAATCGCCCATGTCAACTTCGCCGAGCTCCTTTTCTATTTTCGAAGCCGTGCCCCAGTCGTCCAAAGCGCTTTCCGCAGAGCGTTTGGTGATGTAATATCTGCGGGCTGGGCCGTTCGCGCGGTCGAGCTGCACGAGAATATTGGCGCTCTCCGAAGATCCCGCCTGCTCGAGCTCGGCTATGTCTTCGGGGCCGCGCGCGTCAAGATCGTTGTCGGCGCACATATAAACCATGAAAGTCCATTTTTTGACGGCTTTTGCCGTGCCGCCTGCCGCGGCAAAACACAGGCCGGCCGAAAATATCTGGATTAAAATTATAGAAAAAAACGCAGCGGCTAAATTATTCTTTTTTACCATCGAAATTCACCCTTTTATCGTTAAATGCATTCTAATTAGATTTTTAATTCTATCATAAATAATGAAAAAAATCATCATAAATTATCGTAACGCCGAAGCGCTTTTTAGCTATTGTTTTCCTTGACATTATTATTTTTTTGTGCTATTTTCTTCGCGTTAACAACTGAAAAACTTAACGGCACGGATCACGGGAAGGCGGTGAAAATCCGCCACAGCCCCTGCTGCGGTAAGAAGCGACGAACCGCGCGCAATCCATTCGCGAAAAAATTCGCGGAGAAGGAGCGCGGCTAGAATGACCTTCGAGTCCGAATACCTGGCCTGCCGCCGTCAAAATACACTTTCAGAGGGAAAGGGGAGTAAAAGATGAGGGCCATTCTTTTTAAACGGCGCATTTAAAAGCGCACGTATTCCATCACATAATTTAATAAATTCAACTGCCGGTTAAATATTTTTGTGAATTTAACGCGGCCTCTAAGGCCTCGGCTTTTCTGCGCTCGATGCGCTGAAAGTTCGTGATTGCGGCTTTTGAAATTTATCTGCGTTAAAGCTTATTGCGGATATTTTTAAACGCGGCCTTTACGGTTATTTTTAATTAAAAGACTATTTTTGGAGGGTTTAAGGAATAATGATAAGAATATATTTTATATCGCTTTTTTTGATCGTTAATCACTTTTTTTTGACGTGCGCCGCTTTCGCCGCCGGCAATATTTTCGAGCTTTCGCCGATAACCGTTTCCGCCGTCAGAGAAGCCCGCGAATATTTAAAATCTTCGCAGGCGTCCTTTCAGAGGCGGTTCGAAGAAACGCCTGAAACCGCAAATAATTCGCTGGCCGAAATCGCAAGCGGCCTGCCGTTCGTTTTTGCTCCTTCGGCCGGCGGCCCCGGCGCTCTGTCGGCGCCGGCCCTCTTCGGAGGAAGCGCCGCGCAAACGCTTATACTTATGGACGGCCGGCCTATAAATTCCCCGGGACTTGGAAGTTTTAATTTAAACTTATTGCCGCGCGAGGCTTTCGGCGGAATCGAAGCTTTTTACGGCCCGGTGTCTTCGCGCTACGGAATTAACGGACTTTCGGGCGCGGTTAACCTGGCCCGCGGCGACGGGTTAAAAGAAAGTTCGTTAATGTCGAGGACCGTTTTTTCCAGCTTCGGTAATTTTGAACAATCATTGAAATCAAACTTTTTCCGGGGCCGAAACGGGAGCCGCCAGGGGCTGTTTCTTAAAAGGCATATCTGCGGCGGCGAAAGGCCTAATTCCGATTTCGGAGCGGATTATGCGGGCTATGACCTTAATTTTCGTACGGGTCCGTCGCTCGAAGGCTATTTTTCTTTTTTTTATTCTAATTCGCGTAACGGCGCGCCCGGCGTGATGCCCGCCGAAGGATTTAAGCCGGATTTCGGAGATTCGAGAGCATATTCTTTATTCGACCGCCAGGCGGATTCGCTTTATTTTTCTAATCTTGATTTGAAATATTCTGTGGGAGCGAATCGGGAAATAGCGGTCAAGCTTTTTAACGATGCGCAGAGCGCTTATTTCGACACGCGTTATAAAGACTGGCTTTCCTCGTCGCTTATAACAAGCTCGTCGAGCGTGAAAACTCTCAGCCGCGGAACTTATGTAAGCTATTCATCCGAAGCCGGACGCAGTTCTTTTAAAGCCGGAATAAACCGGATAAAAAATACTCTCGCTTCGAGGGAAAACGCCTTCGATACAGGCGCCCGGGCTTTCGTTTCATGCGCGCAAAATTCGCCGTCGGCCGCAAATAACGGCTTATGGACTTCATGGCGTACGGGCGCGGGAGCGACTTCGCTCGAGTTCTCTTTCAATCACGACAGACCGGATTATTTTAAGCCGGCCAATTCATATTCGGCAGGCTCGGTCAGCGAACTCGGCCGGGGAAAAACCGTAAAACTGTTTCACGCCGCCGGACATCGCGCTCCGACCCTTAACGACCTGTTTTATCCCGGAGCGGGTAATCCTCTGCTGAAGCCCGAAAGCGGCATATTTAATTCGATAGCGTTAGAAAGAGCGCATCGCGGAGTAAAAAGCGCAATACGCATTTTCCATAAAAATACATCCGATATGATCGAGTGGTTTGCGGACACGTCAGATCCTTCCGGATTCCGCTGGACTCCTCAAAATATCAATTCCTTTCACGGACGCGGAATTTCTCTGTCAGTGGAGAAAAAAATTTCGCCGAAGCTCTACGGCCTGTTTTATTATGAAACCGCACGCTACAGGCAAAAAAACATTGAGCAAATATACGACGATTTTGCGGGCGGCCGGAAATTTTCGCAGGTCGAGCGCGATGCGCGCCAGCTTCCGCGCATACGCGCATCGGCCAATATTTATGGAAAACTTACAAAACGCCTCGGAATAAGCTTTTTGAACACTTTCACGTCGAAAATGAAATTTTACTACGCAGATTACGGAATGGCACCTGTTGTGGCAATGAAAGAAAAAAATATAGCCGCCAACGTGATAAGCGACCTGAACTTTATCTTCGAATATAAAAACGACGAACGGATAGGCGTGAGCGTTGAAAACCTTTTTAATAAAAGCTATGCGCGCCGATTCGGTTCTTCATTCGCCGACCGCGATTTTCCGATGCCCGGAAGATCATGGAAAATCTCGTTCGATAAGCGTTATTGAGAAAGTATTTCAATGCGCTTAAAATAAATTTGTTGAAAAAAAACGATTAATGTTATAAAATGTCAATTATAAAATCTGGATAAAAAGGCG
>JAKPTH010000693.1 GCA_029571125.1 bacterium | reverse complement strand
CTCTAAAAAGCAAAACTTTTAAAGTTTATGTTTGACATATGATATAATATATGATATAATTTTTTAAAATATTCAGCCGTGCGCTGAATGTTTTTCAGCGTTTAATCACTTAATATTGCGATAATTGCTGATTTTGTTGTTAAATAAAAAAAAGCGAATTAATAAACAATAATAGAAGAGGTGTAGTTAAAAATGAATATTGTAATCAACGGCAAACATGTAGAATTAACAGAGGCATTGACCAGTTATGTACGCGAAAAATTTTCCAAACTTACTAATTATTTCGAACATATTATAGAAATCGACGTCACCCTTTCGGTCGAACAAACCAAAAACAAAGAAGACCGTCAGACCGTAGAAGTTACGATCTGGGCCAACGGCGCAGTTTTAAGGGCATGCGAATCTTCGTTCGATATGTACGCCAGCGTGGATCTGGTTCTCGATAAACTCGAAAGACAGATAGTAAAATACAAAGAGAAATTAAAAGACGTTCCCCGCCGTACCGCCCATCAGAAGCGCGAACGCGAAGCTACGCATACGGTTCTTTCGCTTTCGGAAAAATCTTCGGAAACAAGCGAACCTAAAATAATCCGCACTAAAAAATTCGCGCTGAAGCCCATGTTCGCCGACGAAGCGGCCATGCAGCTCGAACTTCTCGGCCAGGATTTCGTTGTATTCTCCAACGCCCAGACCAACGAAGTTAACGTTGTATATCGCAGAAACGACGGTAACATAGGTTTAATCGAGCCTCACTTTTAATAGCGGCTCTGACTTTCGGAAAAAGAACTGAAATTAAAACGCCGCGGTACCCGCCGAAAGCAATCAAAAATCGTTAAGAGCTTTTTATCCTGGCATTAAAGGTGGTATTTGTTTATGGACATGAGACTTACAAGCTTAATAAATGAAGATCTGATCGAACTTGATTTAAAGGCTACTAAAAAAGAAGACGTAATTTTAGAAATGGTGGGCCTGCTCGAAAAAGCGCGCAAGGTTACCGATAAAGAAATATACTTCAAAACCGTTATAGAACGAGAAAATCTCGGCTCCACCGGCATAGGCAAAGGCATAGCCATACCGCACGGAAAATCCGATGTCATAACCGAAGTGGCGGTCGCGTTCGGACGCTCGAACGCCGGAATAGATTTCGACTCTCTTGACGATCGCCCTGTTAATCTGGCGTTTTTGCTCGCGGCGCCCAAAAACGTCGGCGGCGTGTATTTAAAGGCCCTGGCCCAACTGTCCAGGCTTTTAAGGCAGCAGGAATTCCGCGAAAGCCTGATAAGCGCTAAAACGAAAACGGAAGTGCTCGAAATACTTTCTAAAGCGGACCAGGCTGAGCAATAAACTGAAGCGGTATTTGATTTTATTGCCTCACTCGATATCAAAGCGTAACGGGCGCACGAATGCGCCGGTTATTCAAATATGAATAAAATTTAAATAAAAAGCATCAGAGGCGACCGGTAACTGGTTTTCGCTGATGCTTTTTAATAATTAAAGGAAGATTTTTATGTTTGGCCCTATAGTAAAATTGATGAGATATTTATTCAACTACAGCGACCGCGAAGTGCGCCGCTGTAGGGCCGTGGCGGCTCGCATCAACGAGCTCGAACCGGCGTATCAAAAAATGAGCGACGACGAGCTTCGCGCGAGAACGCCTTATTTCAAACAACAGCTCGAGCAGGGCGCCGAACTCGACGATATCCTGATCGACGCTTTCGCGACCGTGCGGGAAACTTCCCGCCGCGTTTTGAACATGAGGCATTTCGACGTCCAGCTTATAGGCGGAATGGTTCTTCACGAAGGAAAAATCGCCGAAATGAAGACCGGCGAAGGAAAAACGCTTGTGGCCACGCTTCCGCTCTATCTTAACGCACTCACCGGAAAAGGCGCGCACCT
>JAKPTH010000689.1 GCA_029571125.1 bacterium | reverse complement strand
AAAAAATCTCTCCGCGGTTCGCTTTCGTTTGAAAACGAAGTCGAGCGCCGCGTCAAATTGAGCCGTGAAGACCGTAAAAAAATCCAGGGCAAGGGTAAGGGCAAGGACGACGATAAAGGAAAAGGCGACGGCAAGGGCGGCGGAAAGGGAAAATAGCTGCGCCCCGAAAAAGGCGGAAAAATGAAATCGATTAATTATAAAGGACTTTCTTTAATAGAAATCATATTCGCTCTGACGATAGTATGCTTTTTACTTTCGGTAGCCGTTTTTCAATTCGTGGGAACCAAACGGATACATTATACCAGTAACGAATATCTAAATAAGGCCTGCCTGGCCGATATTGCCGTAAAACTTATCAAAGACCAGCTTCAGGTAAATCCTTATTTTTTAAAAAATATCAATAACGCCGTAGTTAAAAATTCCGACGGGGTTTATTTTATAAATAAAGACGAAAACCTTTCGGACGCAATTGGCGGAAAAGATTACGCGTTTTCGGTTACCGATTTTCCGGTCATAGCTTACTCCAAAAATTCTTCGGATAAAAAATGCTATTATTTCGGCCTTTTTAAAGTCGAAAATATAGGCGCGCTGCTTTCTCAGGAAGATAAGCCGGGCGTTTCCAAAGCCTTTTTGAACGTCGAAGATCTTCAAAAATACAGTTTCGACCTTTCGATCGCCGATGAAAGCGAAAACAGCCTCCATGGAATTTTAAAAAATATCGATATTAAAATCAAATACGGCGGGCCGTCCGACGAACATCCGTTTTTATTGTCCACGAAAGTTATGTGCCCGCAGGAAAGCCTTTCATCAGAGGTCTATAGCGAATTTCAGGAAAAGCTTTTCGAAAACAGCAGGCGAGAGTTCGTGCGTAATATGAAAGACCTTTTGAACGGCTCCGAAACGGCTATTTTAAATAACGTCGACGCCGTTTTCGACTGGCTTTGCTCCAAAGTCCCTCCGCCTTTGATGTTTAATTATTACGCTTTGAACGCTAAAAAACTCGAGCCGGAATATAAAAAAAAGGCCGAGGAATTTTTCAGGTCCGTTTATTTCATAATATATGTTTTCGATTTCAATAACTGCCTGCAGTCCGAATGGGCTGACGCCATAGCCGAAGCCGCGGCGGATTCTAACGTGAGCGCCGCGGTTAAATTAATGAATATCATTTCCATTTACCGCAAAAAAGCCCAGCTGGCCCTTCAAACTGCCGATCAAATACAGATCCCGCTGGGGGAAGTGTGCGATTTTCTTCAAAAAGGCACACAGGACACCGTTTCGGTTATGCTTGCCAGCTTTCTCGGCAACCGCTACGATGAGTTTCTAGATTATAAAGATAAAAGCATGATGGATATAATAAGGCTCGAAGTAAAACAGCTGCCGGCGCACTTTACTTTCGGCGGAATAAAAGGCGCTCTCGAAAAGCTTAACGATCTTACCGCTAAAACTTACGATACCGCCGCGCCGCGAGAGCTGCACGGTTTAGTTAAGGAAATGTCGGCTTTTAACGAGGTGAACCAGATAACCGCTCATATACCTCAGAGCGGATACGTCAATACCGAATTTAAGAATACCCAGGACAATATCAAGCTTATCGAGGCTCGCAGGTATGGACCCGATAAATTCGAGGCCGGTTCGGCTTATTTAAGATCCGAGCTCGCTAAAAACGATCTGATAGACGATCTTATCAATAGCAAATACCGCGTGGTGGCCAATAAGATAAAATATTTCTGGGAAATAAACCGGATACTGACGAACCTGGATTCCACTCTCGAAGTAATGACTCTCGCAATTAACATGAACATTTCCGGAAATCTTAAAGCGCTGCTGAGCAACGAAGATATTATGTTCAACCTCGAATTCAACCGCGACCTGGCGGTCGCTTCTAATGACGGAGTTAGCCGCGACGAGTTTTTGCGTAAAAAATACGGCATCAGCGAAGAAGAATATAATATGCTCAGAGCGAGGTATGGAGACGGCCTGAATGCCGGAAAAATCAACGAATACGTAGGTCAGCGCGACCGCTGAGCGGCCGCATTATTAAAAAAGGCTCGTTTTTATTTCATATGGGTAGGTATTAGTGAATAGTGTAGAGTGAATAGTTAAGGTTGGGGCTCGCCCTGCGAGCTTTATATATAAAATATTAAAAATCCTTTAATTCTCCACTCTGAACTTTAAATTTGATTAAAAAGTTTTACCCACGCAAATCGAGAAAGAACCTTAAAAAATAAAATAAAAACAAAACATAATACTGAATAATGAAAGGAAGAGATTTTATGAACAAAAACGTTTTAATTTTAATACTTATAATTGTGGCCGCCGCGGCATGCTTTTTCGCTTTCAGGCAGGGCGGCGGGGGTTCTACGGACGGCGTTCTGGCTTCGATAGCCGAATCGTCCGGAACTTTCAGCGTTAATTCTAAACCGGCCAAAATCGGCTATTCGCTTAAAGCCGGCGATATCGTAGAAGTCGGCCCGGATTCTTACGCGCTCATAAAATATAAGCAGGATGGTTACGAACTCATGCTTTTCGCTTCGAAAACTTCGAAAGAAAACGCCAGATGCGAGATAAAACCGCTTAAAAGCGAAAGCAAAACTTTCGTTATAAATCTTATAAACGGCATACTGACGTTTTTCGTGCCGCCCGCCGATCAGCGGACCAGCACTCTTGAAATAACCGCCGACGACGCGGTGGTTTCAATACGCCAGACCAAGGGAAAAGTCGAAAACGACCAGTTGCAGCTGAAAGTGGCCCTTGTAAACGGGAAAGTGAACGTCAACTATAAAGGCTCCGACAAAGAAGTAGCGGCAGGCCAGCAGTTTTTTTACGACAAGGCCGGGGCTAAAAAAATAGAAGTTAAACCTTACGATTTTTACGATAAAAATGAACAGGAATATTACTATAAAGGCAAAGTGGATACGAACCCGGTTATCAACGATAAATAATTTTATTTCAAAGGCCCGAATTATGAAGTTGCCTGAAAAAAATACAGTTTTGATATTATTAATATCATTATGCGTATATTCGGTTTTATACTTTTCGAATATAAGCGTATATTTGTTGAACTTTTCCTATGATGCGTTTACCAGCCTGAGAAGCCCGGAAAAAAAATCGGATAAGGTCGTAATAATAGGCATCGACGACGCGGCTCTCGCTAAATACGATAAAAACAAAACCGGCGTCATATCAAAATCGGTATATTCTAAACTTATAGATGAAATGTCTTTTTATTCTCCGTCGGTTCTCGCTTTCGACGTCATATTCGAATTGAAAAGCGGGTCGAGCGAAGAAACGGGCCTGCTTGAATCCGTGAGGCGGTTTAACCGCAAGATCGCGCTCAGCTCATATTTCAGGACCGAATTTAATTTTTCCAAGCCCGTCGATGTTTATGTGGAGCCGCTGGAATCCTTGAACGCGCCTTCTAACTTATTATACGGGTACGTCAATATTTTCAGGGGCGTAACCACCGATCACGACGGAGTGAAAAGAAAGTACAGGCCCGTAATAAAAGACGGTAAAAAGAGTTATAACTCTCTTCCGATCGCCATTATGAGCGCTTTATACGATCTTTCGATACCCGAATCCGGCGCCGGGATAGAATTTCTTGAAAAGCCCTCGGGCGCTTGTCACTGCTTTATCGAAACGGACGACTTTGCTTCTTACATACACTATACCGGTTCCCACAATAATTTTCACATAATATCGCTGTCCGATCTTCTGGAAGCGGGCGACGCTCAAAAAAAAGTTTATCAGAGGCTTTTGAAGGATAAAGCGGTGCTGGTCGGTTCGGTTTCGCCCGTACACAGGGATTATCAGGACGTTCCGGCGTTTTCTTTCAAC
The DNA here is from genome assembly GCA_029571125.1 of bacterium. Classification (GTDB taxonomy): domain Bacteria; phylum Muiribacteriota; class UBA9980; order UBA9980; family UBA9980; genus UBA9980. Next base: position 9,503 of record JAKPTH010000689.1, on the reverse strand, counting down.
CTTTTTAAACGCCAGAGGCAGGAGTACGGCGTCGTAATCCTGGCGAATATAGCCGACTCGCTTTTGCGGGGCGTTTCGATAAAGCGCCCTTCGCCCCTTCAAGAATTCGCCGCCGGTTACTTCGTGACGCTGGTTCCGGCTTTTATTTTTTCATGTGTAAGCCCGATCGCCGGCCTGTTTGTTTTTCTCGCGTCATCGCTTGCCATACTTTTTTTATGTTTCGTATTTTTCATAAATTACGGCCTTCTTTTTAACTGTTTTCTCGCCGCGGCGGCCGTTTTTATTCTTTTCGCCGCGCTGTCGCTTCATAAATATTATTTGATAAGCCGCGAGAGTAAAATATTGATGTCAGTCTTAAATAAATACGTTTCGCCCGAAGTGGCAAGACATATAACCAGGCTCGAAATAGAGCAGTCCAACAGCGGCATTAAAAAAAATATAACGGTTATGTTTGCGGATATAAGGGGTTTCACGGCTATGTCGGAAAATATGGACCCGAAAGATATCAGCAAGCTTCTAAATGAATATTTCAATAAAATGACCGCGATAATTTTTAAAAACGGCGGCACCATAGATAAATTTATCGGAGACGCCATAATGGTCCTCTTCGGCGCTCCGATCGAAATCGAGGACGCGCCGTATAAGGCGGTCAGGACGGCCATGGAGATGATGGAAGAATTGAAGAAAATGAGCCTTAAGTGGAGCGAAAAGGCCGATCAGACGATCGAAATAGGAATAGGCATCAACGCGGGCGAAGCTTTTATAGGAAATCTCGGCACCGAGAGGCATAAAGAATACAGCGCGCTGGGAGATACGGTAAATACGGCGGCCCGTCTTGAAAGCCAGGCGAAAAAAGGCCAGATACTCATATCTGAAAGCGTTTTGAAATCGGTTGAAAATAGAATACTTTACAGGCGCCTCGAGCCTATCATATTGCGCGGCAAGAGCCGTCTTCAAGAAGTTTTTGAAGTTACGGGCGAAGCCGGCCGGAATGAATAACCGGAATTTATCGTGCGCCCTCTTCGTTACCCGCTCGAAATTAAAAATAACTATCGCAATTAATATCAATTATACTATACTAAAATGATCTCGAATGCTCATAATTTACTAAAGAAATAATATGACAAAATTAAAATTTTGTAGTATAATAATTGTAACCTGAAAAATATCGGGAAGTTTATTATTGGAGTTTAACGGTTCGGAGGGTGCAGTATGTTAGAAAAAGTTAAAATCCTTTTAGTAGAAGACGATTTAAAGACGGCTTCGCTTATTTATGAAATTTTATCGTCGAATTCGATCTATGAAATCAAGTGGGTAGAAAATGGAGCCATAGCTGTTGAAGCCGCGCTCAAAGAAACTTACGACATAGTTTTTATGGACGTTCAAATGCCGGTTATGGACGGTATCGAAGCCACCAGGACGTTAAGAATCGCGGGTTATTCAGGATTGATAGTCGCGCTTACGGCTTATTTTGAAAAAGAAAAATGCCTGGCGGCCGGCATGAACGATTACATCCAGAAACCTTTTTCAATGAGAGACTTCATTAGAAAAATGAACGAGCTAAATTACAAAAAAGGAGTCGGCGAGGAAATGAAACCTGCGCCTCAAGCTGAAAAAATAGACATAGATAAGATATTCAGCAAACTCAATAATTAAAATAATTAATTGGCTGCTTTATATGGCTCTTATTTTTAGATTTCAATAGATTATAATTGACTAATTCATATAAATGGTGCCGGAATGAACGATTTAGAAATAAAGCATGAACTGCTGGACCATATATTGGATAATTCTTCCGACGGCATCGTCATTCTCCGTAAATGCGACGAAGGCGGATTTGAAATCCTGATTTCAAATCAAGCCGCGTTTAAGTTAATGGATAAAGTTAATTTAACTTATACCAAAAACGCCGCTCAGAACGGTCGAATGAAGCTTTTTTTTGACGCCGAATTAAGCGCAAAACTTGTTTCGATAACGAATGCAGGCGCACCGCTAAATATCGAGGCCGGCGATAACTCTAACGGCCGGCAGGTGTGGGTTAGGATTTCCGCTTCCGCCTGCAAAGAAAATATAATCCTCACGCTTTCCGACGTCACATATCACAAAGAAAGCGAAAAAGACCTCCAGACCGAAATATATTTCAACGAACTTATCCTTGAAAGCCTTCCCTATCCCGTAGCCTTGTTTTCATCAGGCCGAAAAGTGCGCCGCGCTAATTCTTCTTTCGTGAATCACAATCGTTTCTTCAACGAAATAGGGCATTCGATGCTCAACATCATTAAATCTTTCGAACGCGGAAGCGGCGGCAAAGAAAAAGACGCTTTAGAGTTTCAATGCGGCGATTTGCGATATTTATTCGAATTCGATCGTCAAAACGATACGGGCCTTATTAAAAAGGCTTCTTTTTCTTCTAAAATATGGAATATTTTTATTAAACACATCCATGAAGATGTCTACCTTTTTTACGCCATAGACGAAACCGACCGTTATGCGATGGAAGACAGCCTTAACGAGGCCCGCGCTCTTGCTGAGAAATCCAATATAGCCAAAAGCCGTTTCATTGCCAACATGAGCCATGAAATAAGAACTCCGCTCAACGGAATAATAGGGTTTTCCGAGCTGCTTTTCACGACCGACGTTAACCATCAGCAAAGCCAGTATTTGAACAATGTAAAAACATGCGCCGGCACGCTTTTAAATTTAATCAACGACATCCTCGATTTTTCAAAGATCGAAGCGGAAAAAGTCGAAATAGAATCTTCAGAATTTATTATTAAGCATGCGCTGCTCGATGTTTTAACGATCGTAAAATTCGAGGCGGGCAGAAAATCTCAAAACGTATTGACTGAATTCGCCGAAGTCTGCGATATGCCTCTGCTTGGCGACGTGGTCAGGTTAAAGCAGGTCGTTTTAAACCTTATTAATAACGCTATAAAATTTACTCCTGAATACAAAACTATTAAGTTAATCGCGGCCCTCGAAAACGAAACCGCGGTCAGCTGCGATATCAAAATTTCGGTAATCGACGAAGGAATAGGAATTTCCGAAGAAAACCAGAAAAAATTGTTTTCTTCTTTCGTTCAGGCCGACGCGTCTCATACCCGCAGATTCGGCGGCACGGGCCTCGGCCTTGTAATTTCCGATAAGCTCGTAAGGCTTATGGGAGGAAACGGCATTAAAGTGATGAGCTGCGTTAATGAGGGAAGCCGTTTCAGTTTCGTCCTGCCCTTTCTGAAGGCTCAGCCTGACGCCTCCCGCGCCGGAGATGAACGCATCGACTGGGCCGCCGAACTGAAAAGACTCAAGCTTAAAGTTCTGATAGTCGATGACAGTGAAATGAACTTGAATCTGGCCGTTAAAATGCTTAAAATGCTCGGCTGCGCGGTTTCACAGGCGGCGGACGGCCCGGAGGCCATCGAAAAAGCCATGAACGAACAATTCGACCTTATTTTGATGGACGTATGCATGCCGCTGATGGACGGTTATGAAACCACAACCATTCTCAGGCAAAAAAATATCGATACGCCTATAATAGCTCTGACTGCGAGCGCGCTTAAAGCCGACGTTGAATATTGCTTCGAATGCGGAATGAACGCATACCTGTCAAAACCTATAGTCCTGCCTGATCTTACTAAAACATTGTGCCTCGTTTATAAAAACAATAAAGATAAAAACGTTCCGGCTAAAAATTTTGATGAAATTGAAGAGGGCAGGGCGGTAGTCAAGCGTGAAGCCTTTGATTACGAGCGTTTCATTCAAAAATTTTCTTGCTTCGACGAAAAATCCCTGAAAGCGGTCGGCGAGTTTTTAGATACCGCCGTCGGATATATTAACTTAATCGACGAAGCCAGATGCTCGGGTGATACGGGTTTCATGAAACTGATTATAAATAAATTCAAGGCTGAAGCTTTTAATATTTCAGCCGTAAAGCTCGGAAAGATACTGGCCGCGCTCGAAGACGAAATGAAAAGAGGCGCTGCCGTAGAAAACTCGGCCGTCGACGAGTTAAGGGCGGAAATGAGACGTTTTGACGATGAAATCCGCAGGATGCTGAAACTTAAAGTAAAAGAATCATGATATTTTAATCGCGTGCGAAGAAGTATTTAAAATGTTTGAGCAATTCGATAATTATGTTGATAAAATTTATATTAACGGCAACGCTCTTCTCGAGTCCGGCGCTCTCGACGAAGCCATAGCCTGCTATAATCAGGCTTTGTTTTTAGACGAAAGCTTTACCTGCGCGATGTTTTATAAAGGCGTTGCGCTTGTAAACCTTAAACGTTACGATGAAGCGCTGTGCTGCTACGATATGCTTCTCGACATAGATCCTTCCGATACGGGCGTGCTGGAGCGTAAAGGCATAGCGCTTATAGACGTCAACCGCTACGAAGAGGCACTTAAGTGCTATAATCGCCTGCTGGAGATCGAACCCGGCAACAGCAGGGCTTATCTTAAAATCGGACATATATATCAAATATACGGCAACTACAAGGAAGCTTTAACTTATTTCGATAAATCCATAGAATTGAATCCTCTCGAAAAAACTGCGTGGTATTTTAAAGGACTCGTTCTGGCCGAGCAGGGACTTATTTCGACTATAAAGCATAAATTCGTGGAATCGCTTAAATGTATCGATAAAGCTCTAGAGCTGGACCCGCTGGACCCGGATTTGCTCAAAGACAGGGCGAAGGTATTAATAAACGTCGGAGACACGGAACGTTCGCTTATATGCTACTTGAAAGCTTATTCGATAGCGCCGGACGATCCTGTCATAATTTCGGCGCTGGCGAAGCTTTATAGAAAGTTGGGCCAGTTCAACGAATCGCTGTATTATTATAAAAAGCTGCTGGAAATCCAATCCGATAACAGCCTTGTTATGGAAATCGAATATGTTAAAAGCAGGATTAACAAAAACTGATAGAATATGCCGGCCGTTATATAAAATAAAAACGGCCGGTAATCTTTTTAACGTGAACTTATAAATTTATAATCACGTTACCAAATACCGTCCGCTTATATTTAATTTTTAAAATTCAGCGCTTTATTTAAATTTGTAATGAAATCCGGGCGATTAAAACGATACCGAGCCGGAACCGTCAAAGCCGCCGCTGTTGGAGCCGCTCCATGAATCGCCGCAGCCGGAGTAGCCGCCTGTGGAATCCGGGCCGTCATCGTTCGAAGAAGGACCGGTGTAAGGATCGCCGCCGTCATCATAACCGTCGGGGCCGGAGGCCGAGCCGTTCGCGGAAGCGTTATCGCCGTTATCGGGAACCGAAGCGGTGCCGGAATTGGAGCCGTTTGAAGACTGATGGCTCTGATTATTTGACTGGCTGCAGTTTCCGCCGGAGCCGTTATTTGACTGATTGCAGTTTTCATTGCCGGAGCCGCTGCCGGAATTGCAGTTGCCGTGATTTTCGCCGGAGCAGTTTCCGTTTGAATTTCCGCCGCCGTTGCCGTTATTGCTGCCGTTGCTGTTGTTGTTCGTCTGAGCGGACTGCGCGGACGGTTTCGGCTTTTTGGCGCCTTTATTGTCGGCGGCCGAAGCTGCCGTGAAATTAGCGAGAAGGAATATCACGATAGTGAGAAGTGAAAAATATTTTTTCATTACTTACCTCCATTTATTTTTGTGAAAGATTTAATTGTATATCAAAAAATGCAAAATGTCAATAAAATTTTTAAAATTTTATTTATTTTCCGGCAAACGGATTATTTTTTATTGACAAAAGATGATTATTTATCTATAATAGACATGATTATTATATCAGGAGGGCAAAATGTTTTTATTAAAATCGAAAGCTTTTAAAAGTCATTCAATCGCGGTTATCGTTTTTATTTTTACGCTCGTATTAAGCGGCGGCGCTTTTGCGGCCGAAAAGGTCAGCCTCGAATACAAATATAAACCGGGCGACAAGTTCAAATACGATATAACCATGAACGGCACTACCATTATGGAAACAGCCGGCAATAAAGGCGAAGCGCCGGTCGATGTTAAAATGCAGGTAGAACAGAGCGTTTTATACGTCAACAATAAAAACTCCAATATAGACATTCAAACTAAGATACTCTCCGGTAAAGCTAAAAACGCCACCGGCGCTTACGAAGATCTCAAAAATGTAGGCAACACCGTATATATGACCATAACCAAGCGCGGCGAGCTTTTAGGCGCCACTTCCTACGACTCTAATTACGACCCCATTTCGGTTTCCATCAGCTTCCCCGAAGGAATGATCGAAGTCGGCAAAAAATGGTCGACCGACGTTAAACAGCCCATCCCGATGAAAATCGAGTATCATTTAAAAGAAGTCAGGCAGATAGCCGGCCGTAAATGCGCCGTCATAGACCAGAACATCAGCGTCGGCCCCGAAGTTAAAACGATCGACGCAAAAGGCTCGGGCAAGATATATTTCGATATCGAAAAAGGCCACATAGTAAGGGTTGAAACTCAAAACGACATGAAGATGGACCAGGAAATCGAAAACGACTCGCCCAACCTCGGACCGGCCGTTAAAAAAGTTAAAACTACGGTCAATCTCAAGACGAAAATGGAACTCGTAAAGTAATTATAAACCAAAAAGGCCGCATGGTTTTCCGACAATGAGCTCAGGGATATTATGCGGCTTTTTTAATTCAAAAGTTTTGGAATGAAATGGCAATCGATTTCGATAAATTAGAAAAAACCCTTTCCGGCGCGGCGGCCGATGCCACCAAGCGCGCGGCGCTGGCCGAACTGGCCGATTCAAACGAGCCTCGCGCCAGAAAGATACTCGAAACGCTGGCGCGCGATAAAAGCACAGCCATAAAGCTTCTCGCTTCGTCTTACCTTAAAAAAAATTTTTCCGATGCCGCAGCAGCAGCCAGCCAGCCTTCAGATACTTCTCACGGCCACGCCGCCCAGCAGGTAAAGACGGCGGCGGTCCCGGTTTCCGGCGGCGCGGCGGCCGGCGGAGATATATTCCAGAAAATCTTCGACGCGGATTTCGTAAAATACGTAGTTGCGCCGCTTGGCGTTATCGCAATACTCGGCCTGTTTTCGCCGGCGGTCCCGGCTTTTTTCTTTTTTTCGGCGTACCTTGCGCTTATTATTACCGTTTCCCTTTATTATGACAAGCAAATCGCGATCCCGGCTATTTTAGTGATATGCCTTATCGCGATGCTATTTTACGCCATGGGGCTCATAGTTAATTTTCGCCCGACTTTTTTATTGATGGCCGTTTTTACGTTTATAGGGTCTTATATTTCGATCGTGGCCACCGATCTTCGTGAAAAAAATATTAATTCCCGTTCGGTGATCGAAGATTTGAAATCGCAGATAATGCAGCTTAAAAAGCTCATAGATAAACGTAAAGATTTTGACGAGACCCAGAAAGACATGGACGTTATAACTAAAATGAAAAACGATTTGAACGTCAAGTCGCGCCGTCTCGGTGAAACTCTTATTCAGATACACGAACTGATATCCAATCAGAAAACCGATGAAATTATAGACCGCGTCACCAAGCTTTTCACCCGTCAGATAGGCGCGAAATCGGTTTCCGTATGGGTTTCCAACCCGAAATTCCATTCCATATACCCGCTCGGATGCTCAGAAAAACATATAGATCCTCAGAGATACATGAACATGAATATATCGCTGGAAGAAGAGACTATCATAACGAAGGTTTCGCGCGAGGGCGGCTTTTATACCGGCGAAGAGCTCAGAAAAATATCCGAATATGAGCCGTTTTCAAAGGAATTCGACATTAAAAGCGAGTTCAGCGTGTCGATGGATGCGGGCAATAAAATTATAGGCGTAATCAACTGTGAAGAAGTTTTCGATACTTTCGAACTCAACGACGAAACTAAAAAATTAATAAAGCTCATAGCCGACGTGGCCGCGTGGGCGCTTAAAAACGCGGGCGATCTTGAACTTTCCAAACGCGACCTGCAGAACATAAAGCAGCTTTCCGACAAGGAACGCGAAGAGAAAAAGAAGATCAGGAGCATATTCGACAAATTCGTTTCCCCGAAGGTCATAGAAGAAATCATGAACAATCCCGCCAGCCTTTCTCTCGGCGGAAAACGAAGGGCCATTACCATGTTTTTCGCGGACATAAGAGGATTCACGTCCATGAGCGAAACCCTTGCCGGAAATCCCGAAGTGGTTTTAGACATCGTCAACCGCTTCCACTCGGCAATGACCGATATAATACTCGCTAACGGCGGGACCATAGACAAATATATAGGCGACGCGCTCATGGCCCTTTTCGGCGCTCCCATGAGCACGAAGGTCGAAGACGACGCTTACAATACCATAGCAGCCGCCATAACCATTAAAAACGAATGCGGCAAAATACGCGAGCAGCTCATCCGTGAAGGTAAAACCGCGGTCAACGTCGGAATCGGAATCAACACCGGCGACGTGGTCGTGGGCATGGTCGGCTCGACGAAGATGATGAACTACACCGCGATAGGCGACGCGGTCAACACCGCCGCGCGCATAGAAGCCAACGCGGGCGCCGGCCAGGTGCTTATATCCAGGGCCACTTACGAGCTGGTTAAAGACCGCGTGCAGGTTAAAACTCTTGACGCCATTATGGTCAAAGGAAAACGCGAACCCGTGGAAATATTCGAAGTTACGGGACTCAAGTAAGAGTACGGCTTGCCGTGAATAGTGAATGAATTATGAAGTTCAGCGACAGAAACGACAGGGGATTTTTCATCGGCGGAGCGGACATCGCCTGTTTTATAATAATCAACATCCTGATGCTGGCGTCTTTCGGCCTGGGCAGCTCGATTAGAAAAGCCCAGGACACTAAGTTCCTTGCCAGGCAGCTCGAGGAGCGGCGAAAGCAGGAAGAGGCCGAAGCCGCCCGTAAAAAGTCCATGGAAGAGCGCTCCAAACTCGAAAAAAACCAGCTCGTCAGAAAGGAACCGCCTAAAGTAGGGGCGATCGATTCGGGCTCGAAATCCGGCCGACCGAGACTGGCCACTTCGATAGTCAGCGAAACCCCCTCGCAATTCAAAAAAGTTATTACGCCTTCGATAAAACAGCCGCCTGTTAAGCAGCAGCCGGCCGCGATTAAAACCGACCCCGCTCAGGCGGCGAAGCGCCCGCCGCAGGAATCGAAAAAAACGTCCGAGGCGGAGCTTGCGAAGCCTTCGCCGGGCGATTCATCCGAAGCCGAGCCGGCCATGACTTTTGCCGAGCGCATGAGTTCGCTTATGTTTTCCGATGTAGATTCGCTCGGCGTGGAGCTTTACGATTACAGGCTGGCGAAAGACACTAACAGGGAAATAGCCATGCTCAGGCTTATAAACGCCATGAAGCTCGAGCCTATAGAAAAAACGGGGGAAAGCGAAGGGTATCACCTGGCGGTCAAGACTAACGAAGTGGCGCTCGGATATCCTTCGGGCCCGGACGCGCCCGCGCCCCCGGACGCCGTTTCATCCGGTACGGACGCATCGGCGAAATCCGGAGAAATTAATATTAAGTCGGGCGAGCTTGCCGCTAAATTCCTTTATAA
>JAKPTH010000686.1 GCA_029571125.1 bacterium | reverse complement strand
GTCCTGGAATTTCTGGTTGGTCAATTTGTAATTTTTAAGGCATGCGCCTTCCTTTGAAAAAACGGCTTCGTAATCGCCGGTTTTTACGGCTATGTCGTTCGGCGTAAGAACCGGCGCGGATTCGGCCGGCGTCTGTGCGCGAGCGTACGCGCCAGTCTGGAAAAGGGCCGGCAAGAAAGCGACGGCCGAAACGATCAGCAGGACGTATAAGATTATTTTAAGCTTTTTAGCGTGATTTATCGAATTAAATTTTATGTTCAAAACCGATTTCAATTTTTTTCACCTTTCACTTAGATAATGAGCGCCCGGAATAATCAGCGTAACGGATCATAGCCTCCCTTAAAAAAAGGGTTGCAGCGCAATATGCGAAACGCGCCATAAATGACGCCTCGGAACACGCCGTATTTCAGGATGGCGTGTCTTGTATATTCTGAGCATGACGGAACGTAACGGCAGATAGGAATGAAATTAGACGAAAAGACGCGCTGATAAAAAATTATCGGCAACGTAAACATGAACCGTATCTTTAATTGTAAACGTTCTAAAAAACTTATTTCAGAACCTTTATTGTGTTCGAGATTAAAAGGAAGCAACTTCTTTTTCCTGCCGTAAAGCGATCGATTTGATAAAGCCCGAAACCTTATCATGAACGACGTGATAGCCGCGTTTCAAAACTTCGGGCCTTACCCTTACGATGAAATCGACGCCCTTTAAATCAAAGGCGCCGGGACCGATTTCGTTTAAAAGCGCCGCCAAAGAGTTCTTCAGCCAGCGCTTCACGAGGTTCCTGCGGCATGCTTTTCCTACCTTTTTTGAAACCGGATATCCGGCCCTCAGCATGCCGCAATTATTAAACCGCCAGATAAACAAAAGACAACCGCAGTCAAATCGGCTGCCCTCTGAATACAGGGTTTCAAATTCTTTTCTTTTCTTTAATGTGGTAGAAATTTTTTTAAAACTCAAGGCTTTTTAATTATAAAGCGAGGCGTTTTCTGCCTTTAGCGCGGCGGTTTTTAATGACTCTCTGGCCGCCTTTGGTGCTCATTCTTTTTAAAAAACCGTGTCTTCTTTTTCTGCGTAAGTTTTTAGGCTGATAAGTGCGTTTCATTTTAAATTCCTCCTGTTTTCTTTCTTTTTAATTATTTTGTCTAAATAACCTTTAACAAAAATCATAAAATTATATCACATAAATCAACGTTTTGTCAAGTATATTTTTTAACAATATATATTGATTTTTTTAAAATTATCTGATAAACTAAAGCCGTAAAATTTATAGCAAATCGATCGTCCTTTTTTATTGAATTAAACTAAATAAAATATATGCTATTAAAATATCAATAAATGAAAAAGGTCCACATTACAACTGGAGGAACGCCAAATGAGTACACATCAGCCAAAACAGGCCGCGGATAACCACAATGTCAATCAGGCCGCCGCGCCCGCGCTAGAGGAAAACGAAATTATTAAGGCCATGAAAGGCCTTGTCGATGAAGTGAAAGCGAGCGGATTCAATCCGTATCCTTATTCATACAAAAAAGACTGCAGAATAGAAAAGGTCGTAGAAAAACATAAAGACATAGAAACCGGCTCCGTTATGGAAGATATAAAATACAGCCTTGCCGGCCGCCTCGTTTCGTGGCGCGAACACGGAAAGTCTATATTCGGCCATATCATGGACGAAAGCGGAAAAATCCAGTTTTATATAAAAAAGGGCGAAGTTCCCGATGAAAAGTTCCAGCTGGCCAAATTAATCAGAGTCGGCGATTTTCTGGGAGTGAGCGGCCCTATATTCAAGACTAAAACCGGAGAACTGAGCATCCTGGTCAAGGATTATGAGCTTTTAAGCAAGATACAGCGCCCTCTGCCGGAAAAATGGCACGGCCTTACCGACGTGGAAACCCGCTACCGCCAGAGATATCTCGATCTTATAACCAGCGAGGAATCGCGCGGAGTTTTTATTAAGCGGTCTAAAATCATAAGCCATATACGCCAGTATCTTAATCAGAAAGATTTCCTGGAAGTTGAAACTCCGGTATTGCAGGCTATCTACGGCGGAGCTTCGGCCCGGCCGTTTGAAACTTTCCATAACACCCTGCAGATGAAGCTTTATATGCGTATCGCCCCGGAATTGTATTTAAAAAGACTTATCGCCGGCGGGTTCGAACGCGTTTATGAAATAGGGCGCGTATTCAGAAACGAAGGCATATCCATAAAGCATAATCCCGAATTCACGATGCTCGAATTATATATGGCCTATGCCGACTATGAAGATATAATGAACCTCACCGAAGACCTTATATGCGAAACCAACATGTACGTCAATAAAAGCGAAACGGTGAGCTATAACGGCGTCGAAATTTCTTTTAAAAAACCGTGGGCAAGGCTCAGCATGAAAGAGGCCATAACCAAGTACGCCTCCATACCGGCTGAAGATCTTGAAAATGCCGATAAACTAAGGGAAATAATCAAGAAAATGGGCCGCGAAGACGTCAATCAGCATACTTCGCACGGAGAAATGATAAATATACTTTTCGAGGAAAAAGTCGAAGAGCACCTCATTCAGCCTACTTTCATCAAAGATTATCCGATAGAAATATCCCCGCTGGCCAAAAACAAAAGAGGCGACGAGGCCAGGACGGTCGAGCGTTTCGAACTTTTCATGTACGGCCGCGAAATGGCCAACGCCTTTTCCGAATTAAACGATCCGCAGGAGCAGTACCTGCGCTTTAAATCGCAGCTCGAAAAGCGCAACCGCACTGACGAAGACATAAAAGAGATGGACGAAGACTATATAACCGCTTTAGAATACGCCATGCCTCCGACGGGCGGCCTGGGCATCGGAATCGACCGCCTTATAATGCTTCTTACCGATTCGCAGTCGATACGCGACGTCATATTGTTCCCGCTGCAGAGAATGAAAGAAAAAGAAGCCGAAAATCCGGAAGCAAAAAAGTAATATAAATAAACAACTTATAAGGAGCCGGCAAATGGACGATTTTTCCTCTAAGATTATAAACAACGCCCTTAATTTCGCTTTTATGACAAGGGATACGGCCGAAAAAATATTCGCCGAATTCGTAAAAGCTGGAAAAGTTTCAAAAGAAGAAAGCCAGAAACTGATGGCCGATTTTTTAAGTAAATTCGAAACGGAAGCGGCTAACTTAAACCAGAAGTTAAAAGCCGAGATCAAAAAAGCGATCGAAGAATTCGGTTTCGTAAAAAAAGACGAGTTCGATGATTTGAACGCAAGGGTCAAGAGAATGGAAACCTACATCAACGAGCTCCATAAAAAATTCAAGGATTAGCCGCATTGCCGGCGGCGTTATAAAATTGGCTGCCGCTAATAAAATAAATATAGAAGACCCGCAATTCTTAAAAAAGTGCTCAGAGGCATGAAGATAAATACCGGTCAAAAATTACGGGTCGTTAATAAAAAGGTGTGGTTTAGATGAAGTGCGTTTTTTGCGCTTATGAATCGGATAAGATGGACGAATGGAATTTTTGTCCGGATTGCGGCGCGAGCGTTTCCGCTAAATGCTATAAATGCGGAGCAGGCATATTGCAGGGCGCGAAGTTCTGCGTAATGTGCGGAGCGTCGATGCGTTACCGCCAGTTAGTTTTCAATCTGGGCGAAAATTTATCCCTGCTGATAGAAACGAAGGATGAAAAAAGTTCGGGCCTTTCCGCCGTGTCTGTTGCGGCGCCAAAAGACGAGCCGAAAGATTTCAAGACGGCGGTTTCTGCCGAAAACGGCAAAGAAAACGGCAGGGCTCTCGACTATAACTCTTTCAACCAGTCGGAAACGCCCGATTTCTTGAAAAATATCAACGCCAAACACGCCGAAAAATATAAATTGGAAAACGATCAGCTTGCCGAGGTTAAGCCCGTCAGAACGGATTTTCTGGATTCCAGATCTTTCAACCAGTCGGAAACGCCCGATTTTTTGAGCGAGATTATAAAAAAAGGAAAACAGCCTTCTTTTATAGACATTAAGGCGCCCGAAGAAAATCCGGCGGCCGTGGAACCTCCGGTTGAAGAACGCCCCGCGAAGGAGCCGGCGGCGGATTCCGCAGCTCTCGAGGCCGATAAAACCTCCGTCGATACCGAGCGGGAAACCGTTTCGGCCGGCGTTTCCGCGCGGACCGAAAGCGTAAAGCCTCATTCTTTCGAAAAATTCAAGGCGCCGTTGAGCATAGAAAGCATACTCAACGAAGACGATCAGCAATTTTCTAAAAACTGGGGCGCGCCGCCCGTAAAAGCTCACGTCAAAGAAGCTGAAAAGTCTGAAATTTCCGCTTTCGGCGCAGAAGAAAAAGCGCCTGCCGCCGACGCCGAACCGGGCTCTATGCCCGCAGGCGCCTCTCAGGAACCTAAAACGCCGGAAGTTAAAATTCCGCGCTTTGCGGCGCCCGCGGTTGCCGAACCCGTAAAGCTCGCTCCCCGAAAGCTGCTGGCCGTCGATTCCGGAAATAACCGCGTGCAGTTCGTAACCAGCGATTCAAAATTCATCGGATCGTTCGGCACACGCGGCGCGGGCAACGCGCAGTTCGACAACCCTCAGAAAGCAGTCGTGGACGCTGTGGGCAATATTTATGTATCCGATTTTTCCAATAACCGCATACAAAAATTTACCTCCGACGGGCAGTTCGTTCTTTCCTTCGGCTCCCACGGAGGAAAAAACGGCGAATTCAACTATCCTTGCGGGCTCGCCATTTCTAAGGAAGGGCTGCTTTTCGTGGTGGATTCTTACAATAACCGCGTCCAGGTTTTCGACTGCGAAGGAAAATACATATCGAAGTTCGAAGGCGCCGAAATGTCTTCCGACGCGCAGCTGGACACTCCTTCGGACATCGCGGTCGATTCCGCAAATAATATTTACGTTTGCGACACTGGAAATAACCGCGTGATAAAATTCGACCCTAAATGGCGCAAGCTTTATGAGCTCGGCGGCGCCGACAAAAAAATGCAGGGGTTCGACAGTCCTTCGGCCATAGCGGTGGATTGCGACGATAATCTCGTCGTGGCCGATACGGGAAATCACCTTATTAAAATGTTCGACGCCATGGGCGGCCTTATACTCAATTTCGGCTCCAAAGGCCAGAAAGAAGGAAAGCTCGACAGCCCCGGCGCCGTAGAAGTCTGCGAGCGAAATATTTACGTCGCGGATACCTGGAATAACAGGATACAGATATTTTCTTATGACGGCGCTTTTATAAGATCGATAGGCTCCTATGGCTCGGATCCTGGAAAATTCAATCATATCAACGACATAGTCGTTCTGGACGAAATCGTTTAGGAGCTTTTCAATGCCCGTAAGCCATATGTTTATTTCAGGCAGGGTACAGGGCGTCGGATTCCGTTATTTCACGGCGCGCCTGGCTTCAAAGTACTCAATTTGCGGCTTCGTCAGAAACCTGTCGAACGGCGACGTCGAAGTTTACGCCGAAGGCGAGGAAAAAGAGCTCGACGAGTTCCGCTCGAAGGTAAAAGCCGGTCCTTCCCATGCGCTTGTCGTCAGGGTCGCCGAAAACGGCGTTCCTATAATGTCCTCAAATTTCAACTCTTTTGACATACTCGAAGATGAATGACATTTTTTAAATAAAAGTGTTGCATTTTAAAATAATTTGTTGTAAATTGATAGCTGTAAATTCATGCTGTTAATAGTTCTCGGTTATGAGAAATTAAGATAAAGATAAGGTGATAGGTATGGTGGACTCAAGCAGTTTAAAGAAAACGCCTTTTTATGACGCGCATGTAAAACATGGCGGAAAGATCGTCGATTTTTCGGGCTGGCTTCTGCCGGTTCAATTCAAGGGAATGAGCGAAGAGCATAATTTCGTAAGAACTTCCTGCGGCCTTTTCGACGTTTCGCATATGGGCGAATTTATGGTGGAAGGCCCGGACGCACTTAAGTTCGTGGATAATTTGATCACCAACGACGCGTCCAAACTGAACGTGAACCAGGTTTTATACACTCCGATGTGCCGCGATAACGCGGGCGTAGTAGATGATCTGCTGGTTTATAAATATTCGAATGTCAAATTCTTTCTGGTCGTCAACGCGGCCAATATAGATAAGGATTTCGCATGGTGCAACGAAGTCAAGAATAAAATGAAGGCCGATATTTCGCTTAAAAACCTTTCGGACGGTTTCGCCCAGCTCGCCATACAGGGTCCAAAAGCGGAATCCATACTACAGAAACTCACCTCGGTAAACCTTTCGCAGATAAAATTTTACTGGTTTTGCGAGGGCGAAGTGGACGGCGCTCACTGCATTATCAGCCGCACCGGCTATACCGGCGAAGACGGCTTCGAATTGTACTTCAAACCTTCCGAAGGCCTGCACCTTTATGATTCCATTTTAAAAGCGGGCGGAAACGATATAATGCCGTGCGGCCTTGGCGCCCGCGACACGCTGCGCTTCGAATCCAAGCTTATGCTTTACGGCCACGAGCTCGACGATGAAACCACTCCTATCGAAGCCGGAATCGCATGGACGGTAAAGCTTAACAAGCCTTCGTTCATAGGAAAGCAGATTTTGAGCGAGCAGAAAGAAAAAGGCACTAAAAAAATACTCGCCGGGCTTGAAATGATAGATAAAGGCGTTCCCAGAGCTCATTATGACGTTTACCACGCGGGCGGAAAGGTGGGATACGTCACTACCGGCGCGCAGTCGCCCACTCTAAAAAAATTCATAGCGCTCGCTTATGTTCCGCCCGAATTGTCCAGGCTCGACAGCGTAGTTGAAATAAAAATCAGAGACAAGTTTTTAAAAGCTAAAGTTGTAAGTTTACCATTTTATAAACGCGAAAAAAAATAATAAAATTAGAAAGGAGGTGCAATATAAAATGAGTAACGTAGATTACAATATTCCGGAAGATTTAAGATATACCGAACAGCATGAATGGTTGAGGATAGATGGAAAGACGGCTTACGTCGGCATTTCCGATTACGCTCAGCACGAATCTGGCGATATCGTTTACGTGGAATTTACTTCCGGCGTTAACCAGACGGTGGACGCTCACGAAAAAATGTGCGTCGTCGAGTCTAGTAAAGCCGCTTCAGATGTGTATTCCCCGGTATCGGGCAAGGTGGTAACCCTTAACGTCGAACTGGAAGACAATCCGGAAATCATCAACGAAGACCCTTACGGAGAAGGCTGGATGTTCGAAATCGAAATGTCCAATCCTTCCGAAGCGCAGGAATTGATGACTGCCGCTGAATATAAAAAATTCATCGAGGAGGCGATTTCATAATGAATTACATTTCGAACACGCCCGAAGATATTTCCTCGATGTTAAAAGATATAAGCGCTTCTAAAAATACCGCGCTGTCCTCGATCGATGATTTGTTCTCAGATATTCCGGGCAATTTAAGGATTAAATCTCTTAATTTGCCTGGAAGTTTATCTGAAATAGAAATATGCGAAAAGATGAAATCGCACGCGGAAAAAAATCTTTCGTACGCCGGTTATAAAAGTTTTATGGGCGGCGGCTCTTACGAGCATTTCATTCCTTCCGCGGTCGGAGCAGTCATCGGACGTTCCGATTTTTACACGGCTTATACGCCGTATCAGCCCGAAGTGTCGCAGGGCACTTTAATGAGCATCTTCGAATACCAGACCATGATATGCAACCTTACGGGCATGCAGGCTTCCAACGCTTCGCATTACGACGGCGCTACCGCGCTAGCCGAGTCTATGATAATGGCATATAATATAAACTCCCGCAAAGAATTCATGGTGGCTGAAACCATAAATCCGATGCACATGAGCGTTCTTGAAACATATGCGCACGCGGCCGGTTTTAAGCTGCATGTAATCCCCTATGAAGGCAAGAGCGGAAAACTCGACGCGGATTTTATAAAAAGTCACATGAACGATTCCATATCGGCTGTTCTTGTTCAAAACCCCTCTTTTATAGGCGTTGTCGAAGACCTTAAATGGCTCGCCGATATGGCGCACGCCAATGGCGCCGTACTGGCTGTTTCAGCCAACCCCATATCGCTTGGGCTTTTAAAGCCGCCGGCGGAATACGGCGCAGACATAGTCTGCGGCGACGGCCAGCCGCTCGGCATCCCATCGTCTTTCGGCGGTCCGGCCCTCGGTTTTATGGCCACGTCGCAAAAATATGTAAGAAAGCTTCCGGGCCGCATAGTCGGCGAAACAGTCGATAAAAACGGAAAACGGGCTTTCGTGCTTACCCTTCAGGCCCGCGAACAGCATATCCGCCGCGAAAAGGCGTCGTCGAATATATGCTCCAACCAGGCGCTTTGCGCGCTGGCGGCGACGGTTTATTTGAGCTATCTCGGCCCTTACGGCCTTAATAAAGTCGCGGCCCGCTGCTCGGATATGGCGCATTATCTTGCCGGCGAGATCGCGAAAGTAAAAGGCTTTGAACTTAAATTCGAAGGCTCGCATTTCTTCCATGAATTCGTGATAACTTATCCGAAAACGTTGACTTACGAAAAACTTTTTGATCATTTTGCGTCGCATAAAATACTTGCCGGCGTCGATCTTTCAAAATTTTTCATAAGCGAGCACAACTGCCTTCTCGTCTGCGCCACCGAAATGCGCACGAAAGCGGATATAGACGCTTACATCAAATGCCTGGAGGCGATCAAATGGTAGCTAAACTCGAAAAATTAATTTTTGAATATTCCAGAGAGGGCCGCACCAGTTTCGATCTGGCCCCGGCGCATGTTCCCGATTCGGTCAACTGCTCTAACTATCCTCAGTCTATGCTCAGAGAAGGCGCCGAAGGGCTTCCGAAGCTGCCGCAGGTGTCCGAAAACGAACTTATAAGGCATTTCACCAATCTGTCCCGTCTTAACTACTCCGTGGACGTAGGGTTTTATCCGCTGGGATCGTGCACCATGAAATATAATCCTAAAATCAACGAACGCATGGCTTCTCTCGACGGCGTGGCCGGCGTGCATCCGCTTTTACCCGACAAACATTGCCAGGGTATGCTTGAAATTATTTACAACATGGAAAAATTCCTCTCCGAGCTTCTCGGAATGAAACGCGTGACGATGCAGCCTCTCGCAGGAGCTCACGGCGAGCTTACCGGCATCATGATGATAAAAAAATACCATGAATCGCGCGGCGAAAAACGCACCAAGGTTGTAGTTCCCGATTCGTCGCACGGCACGAACCCCGCTACGGCTGCGATGTGCGGTCTGGAGATCGTTTCGATCAAGTCGGACGCCGACGGGTTCGTAGATCTGGAGCTTTTGCAATCGGTTATGGACGAAGGCGTAGCGGCGTTTATGCTCACCAATCCAAATACGCTCGGCCTTTTCGATCCTAATATACGTAAAATAGCTGAAATAGTCCATAAAGCCGGCGCGCTTCTTTACTATGACGGCGCCAATCTCAACGCAATAATGGGAATAGCCCGTCCCGGAGACATGGGTTTCGACGTCACTCACGTAAATCTTCACAAAACTTTTTCTACGCCTCATGGCGGCGGCGGCCCCGGTTCGGGACCGGTCGGCGTATCCGAAAGGCTCGTCAAGTTTTTGCCGGAACCGCTCGTAGAGCACGATCAGGCGAATAACAAGTATTACTTCAAAGGCGAAAGCACGGATTCGATAGGCAAAGTGGCCGCGTTTTACGGCAATTTCGGCATAATCGTGCGCGCTTATGTATACATTCTTTCTCTCGGCGGCCGCGGCCTTACCGAATGCTCTAAAAACGCCGTTTTAAATGCAAACTACCTTATGGAAAAACTAAAAAAATATTACGATTTAAAATACGACCGCACATGCATGCATGAGTTCGTTTTATCGGCGGATAACTTAGCGCAATACGGCATATCGGCTCTCGATGTCGCCAAAAGGCTTTTAGAT
>JAKPTH010000679.1 GCA_029571125.1 bacterium | reverse complement strand
CGTCGAAAGGTATGAGGGCGTCGTCGTTGTTATAAGTATAAGCTTCGAAAAGGTTTTCGTCTATGGATTCGAACTGCATGAGCTTATATTCTTGATTATCGACAGTCATTATTATGGCGTCAGAATTTGCCGAATGTTTTTTCTTAAGTTCGTATTTTATAAGCCGGCTCATCGTATCGCCGGTGAGGTTGATATGCTGCTGCTCTTCGCGGTCGTCAATGAATTTTTTAAATTCCAGGCAGTCTTTGTCGGCCCTGATAATTTCTTTCGCGGAGCGTAAATCGGAGGACATTTTATTCATGGCGCTCCTGATTTTTTTTTGTATGTCGATTTTATCCATTCCTTTTGAGAACGTGCGGTTTGAAAAGAACAGAAAAGTATATGCTACGGTCATTATAGAAGCGGTAAGCGTTATGGCTATCATTACTTCTATAAGCGTGAAGGCTTTTTTATGGCCGCGCTCGGCGTGGTATGCATAAAACATCGCCGTCACTCCCCTATCAGCGTATTAATGGTGGCGAGAACTTTTTTAGAGCCTTTCATATAAACGTTGACCGTCACTTTTTTTATTTTTGGCGGGCTGTTGTATGGATCGAGCTTGTCATCGATGGTCACGGTTCTTGCGAAAATGCCCTGGTGCGCGTCATAAAATTTGAAATCGAGCTTGTATCGGGATTTATAAAGCTGCATAAATTTATGGAAATCAGGTATTTTATCGGCCTCTTCCTTGGTGAAGATGTCGTTTTCTTCGTTTTCTATCTTGTCGAAGGGAAGCATTTTAATCTGCTCTATTTTATCGGAAGCGAGATTATAAGCCAGGACGTATTCTGAAGATTCTCGCGTGCCCCACGAAGAAAACAAAAGAAGCCTTGTGACCGGAACTATTACGATAGCCAGCATTACCGTGGCGGTCAGCACTTCTATATACGAAAACGCTCTTCTGCTTTTTAACGATGGTCTGTGTTTAAACATATTCATCAAGGTGTCCTTAAAAAATAAGGCGCAATTTTTAATTGCCGGTTTTGCATTCTATCTAATAGATGCCGGTCATTAAATCGACTAATTTAAAATATAAATTTATGGTTTCCTGGTTTCCGTAAACCATTACTATGGCCGTTCCCAGAGCTATATACGGCCCGAACGCCACGCAGTCTTTCCTTTTTTTATAACCCAGAATTATCATGGAAACTCCGAAAAAAGATCCTATGAAGCATGCAAGTAAAAGGCCGAGCAGAGTGGTTTTCCATCCGAGGAAAGCCCCTATGAGAGCCGCCAGCTTTACGTCGCCGCCGCCCATGCCGCCTCCGCTGAGAACTGATATGGAATATAATATGCCGCCTCCGCTGAGCACGCCCCAGATGGAATCGTTGAGCGGAGTGTAAAAAGTCAGCGCCGCCGAGTCCGGGCGGAGCCAGCATATATACGACAGCAAAAGCCCGGCGGCCGTTCCGTTGATCGTTATCTGGTCAGGTATTATCTGCCAGTCGAAGTCTATGAACGTTATGACTATGAAGACCGAGAACATGTATAAATAAACGGCGAGCTTAAGATTGAAGCCGCAGATCATATACGCGGCGAAAAAAACATAGGCGGTCAGAAGCTCTACGAAGGCATAGCGCGGCGAAAACGGCCTGGCGCAGTAACGGCATTTTCCGCCGAGCGCCACGTAGCTCACGACCGGGAAAAGATCTAAAAAACCAAGGCGGGTCCAGCATTTTGGGCAATGCGAATTTGGATAGACGACCGACTCGTTTTTAGCGAGCCTGTAAATGCAAACGTTCAAAAACGATCCTACGAGAAGCCCGAAAAAGACTATTAAAACGGGCATCGCCAGCTTCAATATTTCCGTAGAGTTTAATATAGCCGATTCGAAATCTAACATAACGGCTTGATAATACCAGATTTTACAATAAAAGTCAATACGGCCGGCGCGTTATCGGAAGGTTTTTATTGATTATTTTTAACGGCGGTCTTTGAAAAATCATCGTTTTGATTTTGAAAAGCTTTCGAACTTTGTTCGGATTTTTTTAAGCGAACGCTGAAATAAAATTCGCTGCCTTTGTCTTTTTCGCTTTTTACGAAAATTCTTTCGGCGCCCATCGCTTTTGCCAGCCTGTCTGAAATTGCCAGTCCCAGGCCTGTTCCTGCAAAGAGGCGTTTTTTTTCAGCTGCGGCCTGGTAAAAGTAAGTGAAAAGCGATTTCTGGTCTTCGGGGTCTATGCCTATGCCGTTGTCTTTTACGGTGAATTCAAAAACCCTTGGTGTTTCTTCAACACTGATGCTGATCTCACCCGTTGTTTTATCGTTGTATTTTACAGCGTTGCTGATCAGGTTGGAGAAAA
>JAKPTH010000676.1 GCA_029571125.1 bacterium | reverse complement strand
TTGCGGTTTTCATCGGGCAGAATGACCGTCGTAATTCCGGAAGCGGCCGCGGCAAGGACTTTTTCTTTGACGCCGCCTATGGGAAGGACGTTTCCGGTAAGCGTGATTTCTCCGGTCATGGCCACGTCGCCGCGAGCCTTTTTATCGGACAAAAGCGACACCAGCGAAGCGCAAAGCGCTATGCCGGCGGAAGGGCCGTCTTTGGGAGTGGCGCCTTCGGGAACATGCACATGAAAATCGCACTTTTTAAATACCCCCGGATTGACTCCCAGCTTTTTTGCGTTGGATTTTATGTACGCGAAAGCGGCTTTGGCGCTTTCCTGCATGACGCCGCCCAGCTGGCCGGTGAGGTTTAGCGCTCCTTTTCCTTCCATCATGGCCGATTCTATCTTTAACACAGAGCCGCCCGCTTCGCTCCACGCCAGGCCGTTTACCACGCCGACGGCGTCAGAAAGGTCTTTTTCGCCGTATTTGAATTTTTTAGCGCCCAGATGCGTTTCAACGTCGGCGATGCTTATGGACCTCGCTTTGGGCTTTTTGCCGGCCGCGATTATGCGGGCGTACTTTCTTAAAATGGAGCCTATTTCGCGCTCCAGGTTGCGCACTCCGGCTTCGCGCGTATAATGGCGGATGATGTGGCGTACGGAATCGTCTCCGAATTCGGGCGCGAAATCCGAAAGGCCGGTTTCGGAGACCTGCTTGGGCACCAGATATTTCTGGGCGATGTTCAGCTTTTCCTCTTCGGTATAGCCGGACAGCCTTATGACTTCCATGCGGTCGAGCAGCGGCCCCGGTATGCTGTGCGCCAGATTTGCCGTGGTTATAAAGAAAACCTTGCTCAAATCGAAAGGCAGGTTTATATAATGGTCAGTGAACGAAGAATTCTGCTCCGGATCGAGCGTTTCGAGCAGCGCCGATGCCGGGTCGCCGCGGAAATCGCTGGCCAGCTTATCTATTTCATCGAGAAGGAAGACGGGATTTTTAGTTTTGGAATTATGTATATGCTGCATTATCTTTCCCGGCAGCGCGCCCACATAGGTTCGCCTGTGGCCGCGTATTTCCGCTTCGTCGCGCATGCCGCCGAGCGATATCCTGACGAATTTGCGGTCCAGCGCGCGCGCGATGGATCTTCCGAGCGAGGTCTTGCCGACGCCAGGAGGCCCTACAAGGCATAATATAGGGCATTTCATCTTTTCGCCGGCCAGTTTTTTTACAGCGAGAAATTCGAGAATGCGCTCTTTCACTTTTTCAAGGCCGTAATGGTCCTCCTCGAGTATTTTTTCCGATTTTTTAAGATCGGAATTGTCTTTTGTTTCGCCGGTCCATGGCAGCTCTATCACCCAGTCGAGATAAGTCCTCATCACTGAAGTTTCAGCCGACATGGGATGCATTTTAGCCAGGCGCGATATCTCTTTTTCGATCTTTTCGACGCACTCCTGAGGCATTTTAATCTTCTTCAGCTTCCTGCGGTATTCGTCAGCTTCGCCCGAAAGGCTTTCATCTTCGCCCAGCTCTTTTTGAAGCACTTTTATCTGTTCGCGCAGGTAATATTCTTTCTGGGTTTTTTCAAGCTGCTCGTGCACCCGGCTTCTGATTTTTTTTTCAAGGGTGAGTATTTCGACTTCCTTGCTTATTATCTTCAGCAGTATATTGAAACGCTTCTGAACGTCGATCGCTTCGATTATGCTCTGCTTGGTGTTGATATTTATCGTAAGATGCGCGGTGATAATATCGGCGAGCCTGGAGGCGTCGTCGGTGTTTGAAATTACCATCATTATCTCCACGGGAATCTTGCGGTTGAGCTTCACGTATTTTTCAAACTGCTCTACCACCGAACGTTTCAACGCTTCAAACTCGGGCGTTTCGTTCAATATTTCCTCGACGGTTTCGATGGACGCGCTTTTTATATGGGCATTTTCGCAAACGACCCCCTTTATTCGAACGCGCCGGAGCCCTTCTACGAGCACTTTGACGGTGCCGTCGGGCAGCTTCAAAAGCTGGAGTATTTCGGCCGCTATGCCGTATTCGCAGATATCGGCCTCGCCGGGATTTTCGTTTCTGGCGTCTTTCTGAGTGGCCAGAAGAATCTTCCGGCCTCCCGCCATGGCTTCTTCTACCGATTTAATCGACAGCTCGCGACCGATAAGCAGCGGCACCACCATATAAGGAAAAACCAGAATCTCCCTTATCGGAAGCACCGGAAGCGAGGCCGGTATCTGATATTTTTTTTCCTGGTCTTCCTGCGCGTTTTTCAGCAGCGCGTCGCCGTCTTCCGGCGAGGCAAGCGTTTCGGAAAGCTCCTGCTTTAATTCGTTGAGTTTCTGGCTTAAAGCCTTTAAAATATCGTTGTCGCTCATTTCACGCTCCGTTTATTCTTCGATTACAAGCTGTGAAATATCCGCCAGCCGTAAAAACAGGCTTTTAATCGCGCACAGCAGGGCGATACGGTTGTTTTTCAGCTCTTCGTTTTTATCCATTACCATAACGCCGGCGAAAAATTTATCTATAGGTTCGTTTAATTCGCTCAATTTCTTGAATGCGAGAGCATAATCGTTGGCGTCGATGGCTGCTCCGGCCTCGGCGTTGACTTTCTGGTATCCGGCGTAAAGCGTTTTTTCGGCTTCGACCGCGAGAAGAGCGGGATTGACCGCGGGCGCGGAATCTACGTTTTTGGTTATATTGACGGCGCGTTTGAAAGGAAGCGCGAGCGATATGAACTCTTTTTCGCCTCTGGCTTTTGAAAGGCTCATGGCCTTGCGGTAGTCTTCGTATATATTGTCGACGCCGTTCCATAAGACGGCGTTTATAACGTCGTAACGTATATTGATTTCTTTAAGCTTTGTTTCGAAACGCTGCTTGAGGAAATTAGATATTTCAGAAGCGGTTTTATTTATATCGCACTGCTCGGCCGCGCGCAGAGCCTCGGGATAAAGCTCGAGGGCGTATCTGGCGAAGGCGGCGAAATCGAAAGAAAGGGCCGAATTGATAGCTATTTCGACTATCCCCAGCGCGGCGCGGCGCAGAGCGTAAGGGTCGCCCGAGCCCGTCGGTATCATTTTAATGGCGAAGCAGCCTGCGATAGTGTCCATTTTATCTGCGATAGCCACCAGCTGGCCTTCTATATTGGAAGGAAGCGTGTCGCCCTTGAAGCACGGCTTGTAATGCTCGTAAATGCCCGTCGCGATTTCTTCGGCAAGCCCTTCGTTTCTGGCGTAAACCATTCCGGCATAGCCCTGAAGCTCGGTGAACTCTTTAACGACTTCCGATGTGAGATCGGCTTTGCAAAGCAATGCGCACTGCTCGATTTTTTCGAGTTTGGATTTCTTATGCTCGTCAGACGGAGCCGCTTTTAAGATAAGGCCGTTGTATAAATATTTAGCCAGCGAAGCGACGCGGCAGGCTTTCTGATAGACGGTGCCGAGCTTCTGCTGAAAAACTACGTTCTTTAATTTATCGGCTTTTTGCGCCAGCGTCGTTTTGGCGTCTTCCTTATAATAAAACTCGGCGTCGGCGAAGCGAGCCGTTATGACCTTCTGGTTTCCGTACTTCACTTCGTCTGCGAGCGCGGGAACGCCGTTGGAGAAAACCACGAATTTATTGGTCAGTTTCGATTGCGAATCGTAAAGCGGAAAATAACGCTGCTTTTTTATCATCGTCGAAGTGAGCAGCTTTTCGGGTATCTTAAGGAAGTTCGCGTCGAAATCGCATAAAATCGCATAAGGCGATTCGGTGAGGTTTGCCACTTCGCGCACCAGCGCCTCGTCTTTGATAGTCTTCAAGCCGTGCTTTTCGGCGATCTGATTGAGGCTCGATATTATGGCGTTGCAGCGTTCGCTCAAGTCTATCGTAACTCCGAGCTTTTTTACTACGTCAAAATAAGCGGCCGGCGAAGCCGCTTCTGCGAATGTATTCATGCGCCTGATGCTGAAGGTTTTATTCGATGATTCCACGCCCGCGAAATTCAATTTAACCACGTCGGAACCGAAAAGGCAGAGTATCCATCTTACGGGGCGGGCGAATTTCAACTGGCTTACGTCCCATTTCATAGATTTTGGAAAATTCAGAGCGGCCAGCGAAGATGTGACTATTGCCGGCAGCAGCTCGGAGCTGCTCACGCCTTTGATGACTTTATTCAGGTAAAGATATTCGCCTTTGGGAGTCGCTTTGAAAGTGACGTCTTCGATCCTGGCGTTATTGCTTTCGATAAAGCCTATGGCGGCCTGCGTGGGGCGGCCTATGTCGGAAAAAGCTATTTTCTTGGGCGGGCCCTTTACTTCTTCGAACTGGTCTTTCTGCGTCTGGTCCACGCCGGTAACG
Organism: bacterium; assembly: GCA_029571125.1. Classification (GTDB taxonomy): domain Bacteria; phylum Muiribacteriota; class UBA9980; order UBA9980; family UBA9980; genus UBA9980. The sequence continues at coordinate 1,735 of JAKPTH010000676.1, read as the reverse complement.
TAAACGGTAAGCCGGCGGGGCGTGGAATAAAAATATGATTTTTCATAACCGATATTCGACGAGCGCAGTTTTTCGGTGATGATAGTATGGAGGCTGTCTATGGCGGGTTCGATAAACCCGGCCGGTATTTCTTCGACGCCGATTTCAACTATAAAATCTTTTTTCATCTTTTAGTTTCTCTCCTTCAGCAAAGGGAAATTCAATTCTTCGCGTTTAGCCAGATAGCCGCTGGCGACGCATTTAGCCATATCTCTTATCCGGCCGATATATTTCACGCGCTCGGTGACCGAAATGGCGCCTCTCGCGTCGAGCAGATTGAAAGAGTGCGAGCACTTCATAATGTAATCGTAGCCGGGAAGAACCAGGTTATTTTCGATGAGCCTTTTAGCCTCTTTTTCGTATGTGTTAAACAGCGTGAAGAGCATATCGGTGTCGGCCATTTCAAAGTTGTGGCGCGACTGCTCGAATTCGTTCTGGTGATAAATTTCGCCGTATGTGATTCCGTCCACCCATTCGATGTCGAAGATAGAGTCCTTTTTTTGTATATAAGTTGCGAGGCGTTCGATGCCGTAAGTAATTTCAACGGTAACGGGGTTGAGGTCTATGCCGCCTATCTGCTGAAAATAAGTGAACTGCGTGACTTCCATGCCGTTGAGCCATACTTCCCAGCCGAGGCCCCATGCGCCGAGAGTCGGCGATTCCCAGTCGTCTTCCACGAAACGGATATCGTGGTCGTTGCGGTTTATGCCGAGCTCTTCCAGGCTTGTGAGATAGAGTTCCTGTATATTTTCAGGAGCGGGTTTCATCACTACCTGAAACTGGAAATAATGCTGCACGCGGTTGGGGTTTTCACCGTAACGCCCGTCAGTGGGGCGGCGGCACGGTTCGACGTAAGCCGCGTTCCACGGCTCGGGCCCGAGCGACCTTAAAAAAGTGGCCGGATTGAAAGTGCCCGCGCCCTTTTCTATATCGTAAGGCTGGACGATCGCGCACTTCTGGCGCGACCAGTAATTTTGCAGGGCCAGTATTATCTGCTGGAAATTCATCTTGCACCTCGTTATTTATATTATAAATGTTTTTTCCGTTTTACAAAGGCCGGCGCTATTTAATCACAAAAGGTTGCCCTGATGTCCAGGCAACCTTATACCCGCGATGACGTTTTAACCGGCGCCGTTATAAGCCGCCGGATGGCAGGCGGCCCATAAAAGTATCCTCTAATTTTCGACTATGATATCACAAAAACCGAAGATTTGTCAATGACAATTAAAAATCAAGGGTTTTCGGCGCCCTGCGTCATAAGAGCGCATCATATCGGTAAACCACATGCTCGATGCCGTCTTTGAAGTACTTTTTGATTTCTTTCATGCCGCTTTTCAAGGCTACTTTTCGTGACGCCGAATTACCCGCCCGCGTGTACGAATATACCGCCGGATATTTCAGGGTGTTTATGGCGTATTCCCGGCATGCTATGGAGGCTTCGGTGGCATAACCGTTTGCGCGGTATTCGCCGATAACGTGAAATCCTATCTCTGGAAGAATTTCTCCGTCAATGTTTTGCAGAGTTATTCCGCAATCGCCTATAAATCTTTCATCTTGTTTTCTTATCAGAGCCCAAAGCCCGAAACCGTATTCGCGATATCTTTTGATATTTCTTTCTATCCATTCGCTCACTTCGGTTGCTGAAAAAGGACGGGGGTAGTGGCGCATAGATTCTTCATCGGAAAGCACTTTCGCG
>JAKPTH010000673.1 GCA_029571125.1 bacterium | reverse complement strand
TTTTGTCATCGCATCATTGACAGCGATTACCGGGAACATTAACATTTTATCCGCAGCCATTGCTCTGAGGCGGATCACTCCGGTTGTCGTTTCTTCTGTACCGCCAAGAATATCCGGAAGTAATTCACGATGGGATTTATGAATAGTACTGACGAGATCTGCGCCGTCATCCATTGTAATTTGAGGTTTATGTGCTAATGCCGCTTCAATGTGTTTGTAATAAGTAGCGTTATCTTCCCCCTTGATTGCATGAACCGGTATTTCCTCATGGAGGACCAGCGATGCAGCGACATCATCCTGTGTTGAAAGCGGATTGGATGCAACAAGCACAACGTCAGCACCACCAGCTTGAAGTGTTCGCATCAGGTTCGCAGTCTCGGCAGTCACATGCAGACATGCAGACATACGTAAACCTTTCAGCGGCTTTTCCTTCAGAAAGCGTTCTTTAATCTGGCTTAAAACAGGCATTTCTCGTGCTGCCCAATCAATGCGGCGTCGGCCGCCTTCGGCAAGTGACTCATTTTTTATATCAAAATTTGACATGCGAACTCCTTATGTATTATAGAAACAGGTAAATTTTACTACAGATTGTATCCATATTGAATTTCAACCAACTGAAATTCGAAATAAGGACAAGCTTTTCGAATTATGAGCGATAATTCAGATTACAGGAAAGAAAAATTATAGATCTTATGGTTTTGCCCAAAGCGCAAAACCATAAGATCTATAAAAAATTTCCCCCTCATTCGAAATATTGTATTAAATCAGTCATTTATAACTTCAATTTGATAACAGGTAATCATCATCCAGCAATTTGAAAAGTCAATCGATATTTCAAATTGCTGATCATCACCGCTATCCAACTCAAATCTTAAATGATTGAAATAGATGGATTAACTGAAATCAGCGTTGTCCATGGGAAAATACAACGAAAATAAGTCGAATAGGTTGGAAAAAAAGCCTGTTCGTTTCAGTTTCATCTGTCTTTATCTTTTATTTTTGATCATAAACCATTGATGCCTTTAGGAATCAATGGTTTATGAAATTTGCCATTCATACTTTAATCCTTTGCAATCAGCCGCATAAATGGCGGCACGTCTAATTGACTGTTTGATAAAAAGTCGGATTGTTCGTTCTGTTTTTTCTGACGATTTTGCGGCAGAATATCTTTTCTGTCATTTACCGGTGTCATTGGTGTCCGGCTTCCCATGACCTTAAATCGGGAATCCATCTCGTTGTAAGACTGTTTTGCATTAATAATCGGTGTTGTTTTCGTTGGTTGATCGTAACCGGTTGCTACCACAGTAACCCGTATTTCATCCTTAAGATTGGGATCGACGACCGCACCAAATATGAAATTTACATCCGGGTGTGCGCTTTCTTTGATAATCGCCGCAGCTTCATTGACTTCATAAAGTGTCAAATCTTCACCACCGGTTACGTTGAACAGAATTCCTCGGGCTCCATCGATGGTAATATCTAACAATCGATTTGAAATTGCCATTTCTGCTGCTGCCCGAGCGCGATCCTCGCCTTTTCCGATTCCAATTGCCATCAATGCTGCTCCGCCTTCCGACATAATGGTTCGGACATCAGCAAAATCGAGATTGATTAATCCAGGGACTGTAATTAATTCGGAAATACCCTGAATACCCTGACGGAGAACATCATCAGCCTGGCAGAAAGCATTCTTCAGTGAAACTTTTTTGTCAACAATCTGAAGCAATCGGTCATTTGGAATTACGATAAGCGTATCCGCACGATCTTTCAGGTTTATTATGCCATCTTCCGCAGATTTTGCACGACGCGGTCCTTCGAAATCAAAAGGTTTTGTGACAACGCCGATTGTCAATGCATTCATCTCGCGGCAAATCTCGGCAACGATGGGAGCTGCGCCCGTACCGGTTCCGCCGCCCATGCCGGCGGTTACGAAAACCATATCCGAGCCGTCGAGAACTTCGGCTATTTTATCGCGGTCTTCTTCGGCCGCTTTCATGCCTATCTGAGCGTTGGCTCCGGCGCCTAAGCCCTTCGTGAGCTTGTCGCCTATCTGAATTTTAAGCTTCGCGTTCGACAGCGCTAAAGCCTGCGCGTCTGTATTTGTCGCAATGAACTCAACGCCGGTTATGCCCGCGTTAATCATTCGGTTTATTGCATTGGAACCACCGCCGCCTACGCCTATTACCTTAATATCAGCAACTTGTTCCATTGCGTCAAATTCGAACATTACTATTCCCCCTTTATAATATGACCAAAATCAATCTCATCGAAGGTATCAAAAAAAACATATCGAACGTAAAAAGGTACTCAATCAATAAAATTATATCTTTAAAAAATATCTTTAAAAAAACTCTTCAGCCAGCTTTTAAAACCGTCATAAGTGCTGTTGGTCCTCATAAAAGACTGGCGGTGATTGTGGTTTTGAAACTTAAGCCCGTACATTAAAAGGCCTATGCAGGCGGAAAACGCCGGACCGTTTACCCGATCGGTGAGCCCGTTTATATTGTTGGGCTTTCCGATTCTCACGGGAAGCTCGAGGGTCTTTTCGGCGAATTTAGTTATTCCGTTCAAAAGCGCGCCGCCGCCGCTTATAACCACGCCGGCGGGAATCTTGGCCGCCGGGCCTATTTTTTTAATTTCGCTTTTGATCATTGCGAACATTTCTTCCATGCGCGGCTCTATAATTTCTACCATCTGCCGAAGCTCGATGAGCCTTGCGCCGTCGTTTCCGGCGTTGGCCACGCTTATTTTTTCTTCGAGGTTGACGTTTTCAAGCCAGATAACGCCGTGCTTTATTTTGAGCTTTTCGGCCTCCTGATAAGACGTGCGAAGTCCTATGGAGATATCGGAAGTAAGATGCGCCGAGCCTATCGGCAGCACGCCGCTGTATTTGACGTAGCCGTTCGAGTAAGCGACTATGTCTGTCGTTCCGCCGCCTATATGTAAAAGAACCACGCCCAGCTCTTTTTCGTCTGGCGTAAGCACCGCTTCGGCGGCGGCCAGCCCTTCGAAAATAGAGTCTTTTATCTTCAGCCCGGAGCCCCTGACGCTCTTTTGCAGGTTTCTAAGCGCTATCGAAGACGCCGTAATAATATGCGTTTCCACCTCGAGCTGAGAACCCACCATGCCGGCCGGGTCAAGTATGCCGTCCTGGTCGTCCACCTTGTATTCCTTGGGTATGACGTGCAGTATCTCATAATTTGCGGCCAGCTGTATGGCGCGGGCCGCTTCCTGCACGCGGTTTTTATCTTCGGCGACTATTTCCTTCTGCGCCGGCGGAATAATAATTCTTCCGCGCGTGTTCTGGCCCTGAATATGATAGCCGCCCACGCTTATATAAACCGTATCGATATCGGCGTCCGAAATATGCTCGGCATCAGAAACCACCGTCTCTATAGTTTTGATGGTTTCTTCGATATTGATTATCATCCCTTTTTTAATGCCGCTCGACGGCGCAATGCCGCTTCCTAAAATATATATTTCATTATTTTCAGACGCTTCGCCGACAACAACCGCGGTTTTTGTCGTGCCCACATCGAGCCCCACAACCAGACCGTCTTTTAACATCTTATTTATATCTTATCCTGCCATTCAAATAATATAACATTCATAGCCGCACGCGCCTCAGGCAATAATTTCATTTTCGCGTTTTTTGCGAACCGAAGCATTCAGTTGGTAATCGGTTTTACAACCACTTCATTGTTAAAGCGCATGTCTACATAACTTATCTTCATTCCGTCTTTCTGGAACCGCTCGAGCACGATCGTAAGAAGCTCGAAATTATTTTTAAAATTAGACGCGTTTCCCGGGTATATTTTAATTCCGTTATTTGTTATCAATACTATTTCGTTGCCGTTAAGGCATATTTCGGATATATTGGTCAAAAACGCCGGCGCCAGATTGACTATCCAGTTAATAACGCTTTTGATCTTTATTTCCGCCCGGACGCTTTCGCCTATGTTAGTGAGCGGCATCGCGACGCCCGTAAGTATGGGCAGATCGACCCTTACGTTTTTATTGGAAGCGCTTAAAATATATCCTTCGGCGTCCAGCTCGTAAAATTTCCTGTCGTGCAATACCAGCAAAACGCTTTCGCGCTCAGTTATTCTAATCAGCACTTCGCCGACGCCTTCGGTAATTATTTCGACGTCTTTGATTTTAGGTATCGCCCTCAAACGCCTTTCGGCATTGCGGTAATTTAACTTTAAAAAATTTTCCGAAAGCTTGAAGCCCGAAAGCGCCAGTATCTTCTCTTTTTCGATCGTATAGTTGCCCTCGATCGATATTTTTTTCAATTCGAAATATGAAGTTTCAAAAATCAAATACTTGAATTCCCAGACCGCCAGTAAAAAAAGGAA
>JAKPTH010000653.1 GCA_029571125.1 bacterium | reverse complement strand
TCGTTCTATGCGATCTCGCTCACGGCAACTATAACGCAGCCAAATATGAAAGCTTCAAGGTAGATCTTTACAGCCGCGGTTTCGAAGTGGGCGATATAACCGAGCGCATAACGGCGACTACGCTTAAAAACGCGGCGGTTCTCGTTATGTCCGAATTCGCCACCACCGAGGCCGGCCTTAACGCTTCCGAACTGGGCGCGATAAAAAAATTCGTTGATAACGGCGGCGGCCTGCTTTTACTATCCAGAGCCGATTTCGGCAATTACTCGCAGCCGCAGACATTGAATAAAGTTTTAGAGCAGATCGGCTCCAATATAAGGTTCAACGACGACGAAGTCATGGACCCGACCAACAGCCCCGGTCAGAACATGTCATATCTCTTATTCATGCATCAGTTCGAAAAGTCTGTTATATCTCCCGAAGTTAAAATGATGATAGTGAAAGGCAGCTCGTCTATGCTTAACTCCAAGATGAAACTTATCACGGCTGCTGATAAAACCATTATTCCCATAGCCTACGGCGACGACGACACATACACCATAGACTCCGACAACGCCGGAGACGGCGTGGTTTATCCCGCGGGTTCGAAAGTCGTCGTAGATGCGGGCGAAATCCTTCCCGGCGGCGGTAAAGTGGCTACGTTCGGCGGATTCCACATAGACAGCGGCGCATATACTTATTCAGCCAACAACCAGACGCACATATATAATTTCGACGTCGTCAACTGGCTTGCGCGCCCCGCCAAGCAGCGCGTGGACGAGCTTTCGACCGAAATGTCATATATAAGCGACGACACCAGAAATGCCGCCGCCGAAGGCGAAGTAAATCAATCGGCCGTAATAAGCACATCTATACGCGCCGATAAAATATCAAAAGAGCTGCTCGAAGAATTCGATTACAGCGCCGATAAAATAGAAGCTTCCATAGATCATTTCGTAAGTTTCTTCAACGGCGGAAACGCTAAATACATATCCAGCTTCAGCGGCGTTATTAAAAAAGTTTTAGACCGCGTAAGATACGAAGCGGCCGAAAATTCCGAGTTAATGTTAAAGTCCGGCGATAAAATAAAAGCGCTCGAAGATTTGTATCACAGATCGCTTAAACTCAACAAATAATTCGAATCGGGTTATAATATAATCTCAAAATAAAAATGACGGGGGCGTTACGGCGCCCCTGTCGTTTTTTTGAATTAATCTCCCGTTTTCCCAAATTTTAATTGAAAAAAATTTTTTATTGTGTTATATATTATATTCGACTGCAGGTTATTCGTAGATAGAAAGCTGACTATATTATGAAAAAATATTTCAATATAGCCTATCTTGCGCCGGGCTCTCTGGCGCTCGCTATGACGGGCTACTTAATGACGCTTAACGCATCCGCGGGCGCATCTAAAATGATGCACGCGTTTTTCGAAGCGGCCATGGTCGGCGGTCTGGCTGATTGGTTTGCCGTGGTAGCGCTTTTCAGGCATCCGCTTAACCTTCCCATACCGCATACTTCGATTATCAAAAAGAACAGGCGCAAGATCACGGACCGCATAGTAGAAATGCTTCAAACTCAATGGCTCACCAAAGACGCCATTTTAAAGAGGCTTGAAAATTATGATTTTTCAACCGAGATAGCCGACGCGCTTCTTTTTAACGGCAATGAAGACGCCATGGGTTTTTTTGAATTTTTAACTGATGAATTCGAAAGGAAGCTTTTAAAAAATAAAGGCGCGGCGAGCGGTATCGATTTTGCCTCAATGGCCGGCGTTATCGAGTCGGAAATGGCCGCGGTGGATTTTAAAACTCCACTGGCCGGCGCTTTAAATTCGAATATCGACGCTTTCAGGCTGATCATAATAAACGAGATCGATACGTGGCTTTTAATGCCCGATACTAATTTCGTCCTGCGCGAAAAGCTTAAAAAAATCATTTTAAGCTACGCCCAGAAGTATGAAATAATTAAAACGGCAGTGGAGTTCGGCGAAACGATAGGCGTTCTGAATTACGATTCGCTCGCGCTCGAACTTACCAAACTTCTCGGAGCCGAGCTCGAAGCCGCCCGCGCCGATGAAAATCACGAATTTAACGCTCAACTCCGTCATGCGTTAAAGAATATGATAGGCAAAATCAAGGAAAATCAGATGATCGACGCGCTGCCTTCGCTGATGGTCCGCTATGCCGCGGATAAGATCGATTTCGGCCGGGCCGCGGCGAAAATAGTATCTGAAAATAAAAAATCCATAACGGTTTTCCTTTTTGAAACGGCAAGAGCGGCCGCGGCGGAATTAAAAATCAACGAAGAGGCGAAGGAAAAATTTAATTTCTGGCTTAAAAATAAAATATCCGTATTTATAAACGAGAACCATTCTCAGATCGGCGATATTGTAAGGGCGAATATCGACGGAGTCAACGACGACGAACTGGTGAGCCAGATCGAAGAAAAAGTCGGCGACGACCTTCAGTACATAAGGCTGAACGGCGCTATAGTCGGCGGGCTTGTCGGACTTCTTATTTACGTTTTCAAAAATTATATATCTTTTTAATACATCTTTAATTGCATCCCGTCATCTTTTCTTAATGGAATAAAAAGAGATAAAAAATTCATCCCCTCTAAATTTTTATGTTTTTTATCCGATAACCATCGTATAAAAATAAAAAAATATAAATTTATCAGGGGGTTATAC
>JAKPTH010000628.1 GCA_029571125.1 bacterium | reverse complement strand
CCGATTCGGTATTTCGCTCGATTTATCAGGTTATCGATTCTAAGCTGCCGTATATAAGCGCCGACAGGACTTTCGCCGAAAATCTCGACGCGCTCATTTACGCCACCAAAAACATAAAAAAAGTTACGGTATATTCAAATAAAGTGGACATATTCGACCATAAAGTTAAATTTCCCCTCAGGGTTTTTTTGAACGGAAGGAGCTTCGATCTGGCTTTTTTTATAAGGCGGGCGGCGGAAATGGCCCTCACCGATCTGCCGGATATGTCTAAAAGCATACCTATACCGATTTCCGCCAGGTAAACGGCCTCGCGTAGATGCGAAGGAGTGATTTTTATGAACAACCCGGAAAGTATTCTCAGATGTCCGCAGTGCTCGGAACCCGTTAATTTTGCAGTCAAAAAGTGCGCCGCGTGCGGTTACTCGTTTTCCGACGAGGCGTATAAAAAAATATTCTTTTACTTCGATCTGAAAAACGATTTCAAGAATTTAATGGCGGTTGAAAACAGCGTTTCGGAAAGACTTTTGAAGTTGTCGCAGAAAATAAAAAACTACGAAGTTATTTTGAACGCCGACATAAAATCTTATGCGCCGGATTCAATTCCGGCTGCGTCTCAAACGGCTCCGCCGGCCGGCGCGGAGGTTAAAAAAGAACAGGCGAGGGCAGCAGAAACGGGCGAAGAAAAGCCGCCCCGAAGCGAGCAAACCGATCCGCGGCGGCTCGAAGCGCAAAGCGAAATTTCTCGCCGCCAGCCTGTGCAGCCCCAGCAGGAAACCCGTAAAAGCGCTTTCGAAACGCGCGGCCGCATGGACGAGTTAAAAAAAGCGGTGGATAACAAACGCGCCGATTTCGGCTATGCGCCTTCAGGCGCCGAAAAATCGTCTTCCCGTGCCTCCGGGCCTTCACCTGAAGGCGATTTTGAAATTCTGGTCGGGCAGAAGTGGATGCTGATCGTCGGGATAATAACCATAGTATTCGGCGTCGGTTATTTTCTGAAATATTCATTCGAACGCGAGCTTATAGGCCCCGCGGGCCAGGTGGCGATGTCGTATTTTCTCGGCGCGGTTTTTCTCGGCCTCGGCAATTTCTTCCATCAGAAGGCGGCATTCGTCACTTTCGGGCTTTATATGATAGGAGGCGCGATCGCGGTATTTTATTTTTCGGCTTTCGCCGCCTTCCAGCTTTACACGCCTCCCGTAATCGGGCAGGAATTTTCTTTTCTGATAATGATTTTAATTACAGTGCTGGCTTCGGTCCTGGCCATCCGTTTCGACGTCAAATGGCTCGCCGTGCTGGGCCTTGTCGGCGGTTTTTTGACGCCGGTGCTCGTCAGCTCCGGACGCGATAACTTTTTTGGCCTGATGTCATATATGACGCTTTTAAATTTCGGCGTTCTGTTCGTGGCCTTCAAAAAGAACTGGAACCTTCTCAACGGCCTCGGATTTATCGGCACGTATATACTTTACAGCGGCTGGTACGCGCGGTATTATTCGGATGAAAAATTCTGGGCGGCTTTGTTTTTCGTGAATCTGTTTTATCTTATATACAGCGTGGCGCCTTTCGCCTATCAATACCTTAAAAACAACACCGAAAGTTCACCCGCTTCGGGGTTTTTGATCATTACGTTCAACGCCTTCATCGGCTTCGGATACAGCTATAATATGATCAGTTCGCACTTTCAGGCTTCCTATTACGTAAGCGTTATCACCGTATTTTACGCCGCGGTATTTCTCGCCATGGCTTCGCACCTTTTCAAACAGGGCAAGCGCTTCGCCGACGCTTTCGTCGTGGCGCTGAGTATGGCGTCGCTGTTTTTGATAATTACCATACCGATGATATTTTCAAATCACTGGGTCACTTTTTTCTGGGCGGCTCAGGCTTTCGTGCTGCTTTTTATGGCGTCGAAGCTCGACAGAAAGGCCGTTTATGCAGGTTCTTATATCCTTTTCGCGGTATCGCTTTTCAAGCTTATGGTGATAGATTACCCCGCGCCCGGTATTTTCCGGCTTAACGTTGATATGATGAGGATAGAGCCGCATTTCACCTACCTTCTTGTAGAAAGGTATATCGCCTGGGCCGGCGTGCTTGCAATGCTTTTCGCAGCCGCCGGAATTATGCGCAAACTGGACGTCAAGCTCGTAATAAACGAACTCCGGGATTCCACTATCGCATATATAGTTTTTGGAATATGCCTTTTCGCCGTTCTGAATATAGAAACGGCGTCGCTGCTCTACGATTATCTGCCGGCCGCGAGGTTCGCTTTTATATCCGGCTTATGGGCATGCTTCGCCGCCGCCCTTATGGTTATAGGGTTCAAGTTCAATAAATACGGCGTGAGAAAAACTTCCATAGCGCTTTTTTTAATTACGCTGATCAAGGTTTTTCTATTCGATATGGGAGACATGAGCACGCCCTGGCGTATATTGTCTTTTATGGTACTCGGCTTTATAATGGTTACGGTGTCTTTTTATTACCATAAATTTAAAGACAAGCTGATGGACGCTTTTAAAGAGGAAGGAAGGAACTGATATGTTCAAAAAACACTGCTTATATTTTCTGATGGCGGTTTTGATCGCTTTGTTCGGAGTTTCGCCGAACGCCAGCGCGCTTGAAATGAACGATTTTCTTTACAGCGTCGAGCTCAAGGGCGACATATCGGCTAACGGCATTTATATGGCTCCCGTCGGGCTCGAAATAGTCGAACGCTCCGGCGCCGATTTCGAAGATTTAAGAGTTTTAGCCCAGGGCTCCGAAGAAGTGCCGTTCGTAATATTAAAAGACGTTACGCCGCGCGAATATATAGATAATTTTTATTCGATGAGCGTCGTGGATTATATTGAGGAAACCGCTTGCGTCACTCTGGTTGCGAAGATGCCGGACAGGCGCCAGCCCATAGAGATCATAGAGCTTTCGACGGACAACCGCGACTTCAGAAAGCACGCCGCGCTTTACGGTGGAGACGACAACGTCGTCTGGCAGAAGATTGCGGAAGAACCGATATTCGATTTTTCTTCGCAGGTAAATTATAGAAAAACCGAGTTCAAGCTCGGCACGAAATATAATTTCAGGTATTATAAATTTGTGATAAGCAATTCTTCGGCTCCTTCGCCGGCGGAAAAGCAAAAAACTATAAAGCTTAGCTACGAAGGACTCGATTTCAGCGTGGAAGGCTATAAGGAACAGAAGCTGAAAATCGACGGCATTTACGCTAAAACCGGATTTAACGTAAAAAAAGACGGCACGACGGCGTACGACGAAAAAACATTCGATAAGTTGAATATAGTTTCCGACAAATCCGGAAACAGCGTTATAGATATTCAGGCCGATACCGGTTTCGAAAGGGTTACTTTCGATATTTCGCCGTCGTTTTACAGGCGCTCGGTTAAAGTATATTTCAGCGAAACCGGCGCCGAAGGCTCTTATAA
>JAKPTH010000617.1 GCA_029571125.1 bacterium | reverse complement strand
ATTTCGTGCATGCATTAACAATTATATTAAAAATTCCATCACATTTCAAGGTTTGTTTCAACTCTTGAAACATTTTTTTATTAAATATATTTAAATCCTTTTATTTACAAGCCTATTTACGATGTTTCACGCAGGTTTATGTTTCACAAACATTTATTTCATTAGTTAAACCTTACTATTAAGACATTTTATTCCAGACAGCGCTAACTGAAACATTTAAGCTTGAAACAAAATATGCAGAACGTAGGCAAAAATTCTTTAAATAAAAGGGGTTTATCATTGGAACGATAATTGCATTGAGATAGTGCCATAAGGTCAGGGCTATGATTAACTAAAAAAAATTAAACTGAAAAGAGAAGAGACATGACTGAAAAAACAATGAAAATCAAAGGCATGCTTATCATGAAAGGCGTAAAAATTAAAAATCTCGCGAAAGAACTCGGCGTAAGCCTGACGTTTCTTTCTATGGTAATCCATCAGAAAAAAAAATCAAGGCGGGTGATGAAACACATCTCTATGCTCATCGGATCCACTTATGATGAAACATGGAACGATTAAACTTTAAATTAAAAATTTACGGGAGGAAGACAGACAATGAAAAGAGACCTTACAAACCAGATCGTGTGGAGCGACATAGCAACGGCATATGAAAAAGCGGTAGTAAGAACTTCATTCTATGACGAGTTAATGAAAAAACTCGCCGGTCAATTAAAAGGCTGTAAAAAAATACTCGATCTGGGCTGCGGCGTAGGATATCTTATAAACGAACTGATGCGCGAAGATCCTGAGCGCAAAATAACGGGAGTGGACGCCAATGAATATATGCTGGAAATTGCCCGTGAAAAAGTTATTGAAAGCCGTTTCCAAAAAAATGTAACGCTGGTTCATGGCGACGCCGTCACTTTCGAATATCACGAAAAATACGATGCGGTAGTATCCAGCAATCTTCTTTTCAACCTTAAAACTCCGTATGCATTTCTGGATAACGCTTTCCACAACCTCAAGCCGGGCGGAAGATTCGTTCTTACCAGCGCCAGGAATAACCCCGACCTCGGACTTGCGATAAGGTCGATGAAAGAAGAGTTCAAAGCGGACGGCCGCTTCGACGAGCTCGAAAAATATGCAAACGTCGCAGAAGAAGTCAATTCTAGATTTCTCGGAGAAATGAAAACTTTCGACAATGACGAAATAGCAAAAGTTTTAACGGATTTCATAGGTTTTAGAAAAGTTGTATCCAATCAATGCGGGTATCTCGATCAAAATTTCATAGTTACGGCGATAAAACCTGAAAAAGATGAAGAAATAATATATAAAATAGCAAACGAAGAAGAAAGGACGCAGGCATATAACTTAAGATATCACATACTGCACGATCGTTACGAGTTTATTTCACCTAACGATAAAAAAATAGAAAAAACCTCGCACGACGATCATGCCATCCATTTCGTCGCCATAGACACGGCAATCAATAAAGTCGTCGGCTGCCTTTTTTATCTCGAATACGATGAAAAAATAGGCTTTCCGGCTGAAAGCGAAATCGACATCAAATATTTTTTAAACAAGCACTCCAAACTGGCTACGCCGGGTAGATGGTACGTTCTTCCCGCATACCGCCAAAGAGGAATCGGCAAAAAACTTTTCGAACTGTACTTTAAAACATGCGTTAAAAGCGACGTCACCGGAACGGTTTTCTGCATAAACCCTGAAAATAAAGGCTTTTTTGATAAACTTGGCGCCAGAAAAGCCGGAACCCTTAAAAACAACTATTCGGAATTTAAAAAACCCGCTCCGACGCTGCCTGTTTATATAGATCTGAGCAGCGGTCTTCCGAAGTATTACTCGGAAAATAATAAGGAGAAATATAAAAAAATAATCGGATAAAGCCCGAAACGGGTTTGAACTATAGCCCGTCAGACGATATTTCGAACCCGTTTTACTTTATCCGCTTTTAAACGCATGGGTATAGAAAGGATTATTATGCAAACAAAAAACGATATAAAAGAAAAAATCGTAATCGAAAATTCCGGGCTGAAAGAACCCGCTAAAATAAAAACCGATCCCGTTTTCCGGCAAAGCTTGTTCGAAGAAGAACTTCCGCAGACAGACGGAATGTATATGAGCATCATAGACGCTCTCGCCTCGCCGGTTTTCGTTTACGGAAGCGACGGCGCCTTTTTAGCCGCCAACAAGGCTTTTTGCGATTTTTTCCAAATCAATCCCGAAGATATATTTATCGGAAGCCTGAATATAAAAACATTCTCAAAATTTAAAAACGAAAATTGCCGTTTTTACGATGAAAATCTTCTAATCGATCGTGAAACCGCAAAATTCCATTTCAGCTGCACTAAAGAAAATGGCGACATTTCATGGTTCGAAGCCTTTAAAAAGCCCCTCGTCTGGAAATCAAGAGAAGATACAATGCTCTGCGTTCTCAGCGACGTGACTGAATCAAAAATGGAAAAAGAAAGGCTTACTTGCTTACTGGCGAAAGAAAAAGAAAAAAGTTCGACAAAAGCTTTGCTCATAAGCATGATATCGCACGAACTGAAATCGCCGTTAAACGTAATTTTATCGGTATCGGAACTCAACGAAATGTATTCAGAAACAATGTGCAAAAATAATAAAGAAAAAAATCTCAGAATGATAAAATCTTCGATCAGCAGAATTAATTCAATACTCTGTGACGTTTCGCTGCTCAATCAAATTGGACTCGAGGGAAAAATTCCCAATATGTGCGATGTAAATATCAGGTTGTTTTGCGAGGGTATCGTAGAAGAAGCAAAAGAATCGAATAAAAAAAATGGCGACATTTTTTTAGAATTTCATAACGCTTCAAAAACCATTATTAAAGCCGATGAAAAAATTTTAAGGCACGTTCTTTTAAATATTTTATCCAACGCAATCAAATACTGCGGTCCAGAATACATTATTAATTTCGACGTTTTCGTTAAAAACGATGAAATTACTTTTAAAGTAAAAGACAACGGCATAGGAATCAGCTCCGCCGACATACCTCATATTTTTAACGCTTTTTACAGGGCCGGCAACTCGGGCAATAAATGCGGAAGCGGGCTCGGGCTTTACATAGCCAAAACTTTTACCCAGCTCCACGGCGGCTCCATAGCTGTACAGAGCGAGCCCGGCGCCGGAACGACGTTTTCGGTAGCCATACCGTTATCATGAAAATACCCAAAACTCCTTTTATATTGACAAAACAGCCAAGATAATGTATAATCTTTTTCAAGATTTTGAAATTCGATACTACGCTTATGAGGTGTAAATTTGCTCGAAAAGCTTGAAAAAACGGCTGCGATAAAAATTGAAGGAGAAAAAATCTTTTTTCATAACACCAACGTTACGGAATTGATGGCCAATGCCACATTTTCCCAGACGATTTTTCTTTCGCTCGTCAAGAAACTTCCTGACGCGAAAATCACTCAAATGATCGACTGCGTGTTGATAGCCCTCATGCCCGAAACTTCGGCCTCTCCGTCCGCTCTTTGCGCGAAAATAAGCGCAAGGGCCGGCGCGAAATTTAATTCCGCCGTAAGCGCCGGAGTATGCGCCATGGATGAAAAGCACGGGCTTCACATTAAAGAGTGCATGGTAATTTTAAAAGAATCCATAAAAGATATGCATGAAGTCGGGCTCAACATCGACGAACAGGCCGAAATCGCCGTACAGCAAAGCCAGGACAGGGGGTCATTCATCCCCGGTTACGGAACGCATAACTCCGGAGTAGATATAAGGGTCGGAGAGCTTG